>JAJDBS010000168.1 GCA_029261235.1 Nitrospirales bacterium | reverse complement strand
AAAGGAAAGAAGAATTTTACATTTTTCGTGACGATCATAAAGGGAGGACACACACATGGTTACAATTACCGAAATTGCTGAAGAGAAAATTAAAGAGCTGATACAGGAAGAAGAAGATGCCGTCGGACTTCGCATTTATGTGAAAGGCGGAGGCTGCAGTGGATATCAGTACGGCATGTCGTTCGAAGACAAAACGAGTGATGATGACACCATCGTAGAAAAAGGTGACGTGAAAGTCATCGTTGATTCACAAAGTGCCCCAATGCTGAGCGGCGCTGAAGTGGACTATGTGGACAGTCTTCAAGGATCTGGCTTCGCTATCAAAAACCCTCAAGCCAAATCGACCTGTGGTTGCGGCAGTTCCTTTTCAACGTAATCGTACGCATTCACAATTTATTGAAAACATGAAGGGCTGAGCTTGCTGTACAATGCGTACCGAAGCTCAGCCCTTCTTTTTTGTTAATTTTCTGGTAATGGATAAACAATGTCAAAATCCACATTAACGAAACGCCTCGAATTCTGTTCCTCTCATCGTTACCATAATCCTAATTGGGATGATGAAAAAAATCGACAAGTCTTTGGCGTATGCAACAATGTGAATACCCATGGTCATAATTATTTTCTCGAGGTCACATTGTACGGAGAGATTGATCCCGTCACTGGGATGATCATCAACCTTTATGATCTCAAACAACATCTCTGGGATGTCTTGATTGAATTCGATCACAAAAACTTAAACTTAGACACGCCCTATTTCACGAACCGCATTCCGACCACAGAAAACCTCGCGCTCACTCTATGGAACCTCCTAGAAAAACATCCAAAGCTACCTCACCTCGACCGAATCCGCCTCTACGAAGATGCCACCCTTTATTCAGAAATACGAAAAGAATTCGTTCAATCCTCCACGCCAATCGATACCGCGCTCATTGGCCGCCGATATCAATTTGCTGCGGTGCATCAATCTGCGCAAGGGAATTTTCAAGGCCATCAATACGAACTCTGGGTGTCTCTTAAAGGTATGATCCCTTCCGATACCGGACAGATTATGAATCTCCAGGTATTAGATCAAATAGTGAAACATGAAATCCTTCAGCGATGGGAACGACAGGACATTAGCGAGGATGCGCTGTTTTCGGACAGCCCTGTCACCGATGCCGCTCTCGCCAAACAATGCTGGACTCTACTGAAACCTCATCTTTCCACTCCCCCACTTGCTCACATTTCGTTAAGCCAGCAAGCGGAGAATTTGGCCACTTTCTCGGAGTAACCCCGCCTATAGCGGAGTGCCAAAATCGACGTCACAACAACGCATCTGTGCGGCTGCTGTTTGCAAATAAGTTTGGTTAAATATTTCTGGAGAAGTGCTGTGCAATGAGTGCAGTTAATTCAGCAGATTCGAGTTTGCCTTCTTTGGTTTCCAAGAGAGTGCCATTAGAAAAGAAGTGCGTGGTGGGGTAGGTTTCGAAGTTATGCTGTTTTTTGATGGCTCGACATTTACCAGGAACATGCATTTTGGCTTTACCAAATCGAATGTTGGTGTGATCTTGAGCTGCCGTCACGAGAATGGGGTCATAGGCCATGCACGGCTCACACGCCGCTATTCCATAGGCCACGATTGCTGACGGAGATTGCGTGAAGTCCTCATAATTTTCATCATTGACGTTTTCTACGACTCCAGACATATCATCTCCTTTTTCTGTTTCTGACTCCAGATGGGAACACAGACTAGACGAAAGAAAACCCTAAGGGAGCTTTGATTTCGCTCCGCTTAGGGTTCCCTCATTGATCACGCTCTTAGCTGAGTTTGCTTAAGGCTTCGAGGATCTCTTTATCATCTCGCGCGACTTTGATTTCTTGCACTTTGGCATAGGCCACTTTGCCAGCTTTATCCACAATAACGGTCGCTCGTTTTGAGCAATTCAATGGCTCAAAATACAAACCATAGGCTTTTGACACAGTGCGGTGCATATCCGCCAACAACTTATGCTTGAGTTCCAATGAATCCGCCCAGGCTTTGTGTGAAAAAAAGCTATCACAGCTGACACCCATGATTTCGGCGTTGGCTGACTCAAAGCTTGGGAAATCATCGGTTAAACATTTATTTTCCCCTTGGCACACTGGGCTCCAATCTAAAGGATAAAACGCGAGCACAACATTTTTCTTACCTTGGAAATCACTCAATTTAATATCGGTTTGATCCTGATCTTTCAAGGTAAAATCTGGGGCGGTATCTCCAACTTTAATTTCTGCTGCAACGTCTGACATGATCTATCTCCTCCTTGTTGATAAAATACACGAAATCACTTTAGGTAGTCTTGGTGGTACCATGGGGTGAAAAAGTTTGTCAATCGGCACAATGGCCCTTTGGAACCGACCATTTGGTCTTTGCTACCTGTTCCATTTCCTATTTCCTAATCTTCCGTCATGTGAAAATTGACGAACACGAATTACACCTACATTTCCTTGTGTTTTCTTCTATCTCGGGGTATCGTAAAATGAAAGCCTCAATAGACCTCCTTCTCCGTATCACACACACAAAGGATAGCATTTTCTTTCTGGATGAATCCCTTTCGGAATTTCTTTTCAGGACTAAAAAAATGGTCTTGGCTACGAATTCTCCTCGCCTGCTCTTTCGTTCTGGGATGTATCGGAACCGGAACGGTGATCGGGATTCTTTGGATCGCCATGCGCGATCTGCCGACTTTTGACTCGTTTCAAGATTACCAGCCCAGTTTGGTTTCTCGCGTGTATGCCGATAACGGGGAAATTATTGGCCAATTTTTTAATGAGCGCCGTCTGTATACGCCTATTGCTGACATCCCTCACACACTCACTCAAGCCGTCATTGCGGTCGAAGATACCAGATTCCTCGAGCATCCTGGACTTGATATTATTGGGATTGGACGAGCCGCCTGGACGAATCTCAAAAAAGGCGGCCGTTTTCAAGGCGCCAGCACCATTACACAACAATTAGCCCGTGCCCTCTTCCTCTCGCCAGAACGCACCTATACACGCAAAATCAAGGAGCTCATCTTAGCGATTAAAATGGAATGGGTCCTCACAAAGGATCAAATTCTGGAAATGTATCTGAATCAGATTTATTTTGGCCACGGCGCGTATGGCATTGCTGCGGCCACTCTCACCTATTTCGACAAGAGTGTCACAGAGCTCAGTCTCCCTGAATCTGCATTTTTAGCTGGACTTCCTAAAGCCCCCAACACTTATTCCCCCTATCGCAATCCAGAGTTGGCCAAGTCTCGTAAAGAACTTGTGTTACATCGTATGGTTCAAGCTGAAGCTATTTCAGCTGAAGAGGCACAAGTCGCTGCCAGCGAGACACTGGATTATCGCCGTCAATCGATTAAGCGCATTGGCACGTATTTTACTGAAGAGATTCGACAACATTTAGTCGAACGATATGGAGAATCACTCGTCTACAAAGGTGGCTTACAGATCTACACCACTTTAAATATCCCGGCGCAAAAACTCGCTGAAGAAAGCTTGCAGCAAGGGCTGCGACAAGTCGATAAGCGCCAAGGGTGGCGCGGGCCTCTCGGGCATATAGAATTGACCAAAGACTTTGTGCCACCTGAGAACTATCCGGAATTACACAGTCCCAAGGCAGCCCTGGTGCATGGACTGTATCGTGGGCTCGTCACAAAAGTGACCAAGAAGTCGGCAAGTATCTTGGTGGGTAATACCTATAAAGGAACTATTTCACTCAAGGATATGGAATGGGCACAACGTCGACTGAAAGACGTGAAAGATCTTGCGTCAGCCGTCACTCAAAAAGACGCCACTCCACGAAAGATCCTCAAAGTTGGCGATATCGTGGAGGTCTTCCCAAAAGACAGCAATCTCGAAACTGGGATCTTTGTCTTAGAGCAAACCCCGCTCGTCGAAGGATCATTAATCGCGCTGGATCCACGGACCGGCGCCGTTCAGGCCATGGCCGGAGGCTATGATTTCAATCGTAGTCAATTTAACCGCGCCGTATCGGCCAGACGACAACCTGGCTCGGCCTTCAAACCTCTTATTTATGCTGCAGCGCTACAACAAGGCCTCTCACCTGCCACATTGATTTTGGATGCCCCGGTGGTCTATCAAGACGAAGAACTTGATCGCGTGTGGAAACCGGAAAATTATGAGAAACGTTTTTATGGCACTATTTCTCTCCGCGAAGCCTTGCGTCATTCACGAAACGCCGCCACCGTCAGGCTCCTTGAACAAATCGGTGTCCCACAAGTCATCACGATTGCCAGTCAATTAGGGGTACAGAGTCCGCTCAGTCAGGATCTATCCCTCGCGCTTGGGTCCTCAAGTGTGACGCTTCAAGAAATGACATCAGCCTACGGTGTCTTTTCCAATCAAGGCATCTGGTTAAACCCTTATCAAATCATTCTTGTGAAAGATATGAAAGGCGAAATCCTGGAGCAACACTTGTTTGAGCCCCGTCAGGCGATGACTCAAGAAAACGCCTATCTGACCACGAACATGCTCATGGATGTCATCCAGAGTGGAACCGGGCGGCGAGCAAAAAAAATCGGGCGGCCTTTAGCGGGGAAAACTGGCACTACGAATGGATATAACGATGCTTGGTTTGTGGGCTATGCTCCTAACCTTGCCACTGGGGTCTGGGTGGGATTTGATTCGGTGCGGACCTTGGGGCGCTTAGAATCAGGAGCTCGCGCCGCCTTGCCAATCTGGACTCAATTTATGGGAAAGGCTCTGCGCAATTTGCCCGTGATGACGTTTCGGATTCCCGAAGGCATTCAGTTCGCACAGGTGGATACGACAACTGGGGACTTACCCACAAAATCAAGCCGCCATATCAGTACTGAGGTGTTTCGGAAAGGAACGGAACCAGCGAAAGCTGCCGAACAGAAAGCCAACCCGATGGACTTTTTTGAATTTGACCGGATGAATTCCGATTCTTCTAGTCAACGCTCTTCATTTTAAGAACACTCGTTCTCGCCGACTACTTGGTGGGAAGAGGCTGCAGTTACCCTTTTGCATCTTGGTATTCTTCATACCATGCCATTTGAATGGCTTCGAGCTTTTTTTCGTTTGAGGCTTGAGGGTCATCTTTGAAATCAGGTAGCGCCACTATCCAGGCGAGTAGATCTGTGAAACGCACAGTTAGCGGATCAAGCTCTGGATGCTCTTCTTGCAACCGAATACCGATGTCTTCGAAATCTGCCCACATTAATTCTTGCGCCATAGTGCCCTCTTCGTGTGTATGCTTCTTAGAATGAACTGGCTACCTATTATTTGACAAATTCAGAAACTTTTTTACTTTCTAGCGCTTCTTTCAACGTGGCATCCATTAACACTTCCGCCAAATGATGCGTCTCTTTTTCAACTTCGGCAATTCCTGCTCGAATGAGACGATGATCATCACCCTTCTGCGTTTCACCTAGCACGCCTATCACTCGTTGAATTTCTACTTTTTCTTTTTCACTAATAAGATCCGAAGCACGGGCCAAGGCTTTATCAGTCGCGATAATGATCGCATTCGCTTCAGTCCTGGCTTCAATGACTTGTCGAATTTTAATGTCCTCTTCCGCAAATTCGAATGAATCTCGAATCATCCCTTCAACTTCGTCATCAGAAAGGCCATGTGATGGCTTCACTTGCACCGTCTGCGCTTCACTCGTTCGAATATCCCTCGCCGTCACGTGCAAAATACCATTCGCATCAATGAGGAACGTAACTTCCACGCGGGGTACCCCGGCAGGCAAAGGCGGCATTTTTAATTGAAATCGAGCGAGACTTCGATTATCTTTGACTAACTCCCGTTCGCCTTGAAGAATATGTATATCCACAGATGTTTGCCCGTCCGCATAGGTGGTAAACATTTCCTTCGCACTGGTCGGAATGGTTGTATTACGCCGAATAAGCGCGCTCATGACGCCCCCCATGGTTTCAATGCCCAAGGAGAGGGGAGTCACGTCCAAGAGAAGAATTTCTTTGTTATGGCCACCAAGAATATCAGCTTGAACCGCTGCCCCTAAGGCCACCACCTCATCCGGGTTCAATTCACTGTGTGGCTGCTTGGCAAATAGACCTTCGACTTTACTCCGGACCAACGGCATGCGAGTACTGCCTCCGACCAAGACGACTTCATCAATTTGGTCTGCGCGTAAGCCGGCATCCTTCAGTGCAGATCGGCAAGGAACAAGAGTCCGCTCGACGAGGTGCATGACCAATGCTTCTAAGCTTTCTCGTGTTAACGTCTTTTCATATTTCCCATTGGGAAGCTCCACGAGCACTGTCGCTTCTGTCTCACTAGACAACTGCACTTTGGCTTCTTCAGCAGCTAAGCGCACGGATTGCATCAAATCGGGATGCTCGTGAATTTGAACCCCGTGCTTGTCGGCAATCTCTTCCACCAACACATCAAGCAGACATTGATCGAAATCATCCCCACCTAAATGCGTATCGCCATTAGTGGCCAACACTTCAAATATACCATCCTTCAATTTCAGAATGGAGATATCAAAAGTCCCACCGCCCAAATCATAAATGGCAATAATCCCCTGCGTTTTTTTATCTAGCCCATACGCCAAAGCCGCGGCCGTTGGCTCATTAATGATACGCAACACTTCAAGCCCAGCAATCATTCCAGCATCTTTGGTCGCTTGCCGTTGACTGTCATTGAAATATGCGGGAACCGTAATGACCGCTTTAGAAATATCTTCCTTCAGAAATTCTTCGGCTCGTCGTTTGAGTTCTTTCAAAATCATGGCGGAAACTTGAGGCGGCGAATAGGTTTTCTCCCCAACCTCTATCCGAATGACGCCATTTTTTTCATGCAGCGAATAGGGAAAATATTTCAGCTCATCCGTCACATCCGCCAGGCCTTTTCCCATAAACCGCTTGACCGAGTAAATCGTGCGAGACGGGTCTCGAGTGAGATGCGCTTTCGCTGAGTCACCCACAATTAATCCGTTATCTGTCATGCCCACAATAGAGGGAACCTTTGCGACACCCTCGGGATTCGGAATGACCCGTGGCGTTCCCTTATCCATATAGGCGATCAATGAATTTGTCGTACCTAAATCAATGCCAACGATTCGACTCACAATAGATCCTCTTCGTATTAAGACTGAAGTCTTACCCAGTCGTTTCTAATAACTCATTCGCCATATTGCAGATGTATGTGCGGTTCGAAAGAATTTCTTGCATGCTCCGCAACACCCCGTTTTTCTGGTCACGGGCTTCGCTTGGATCCGCATTCGCTATTTGCAATCCATCCCATTCCTGGTATTTCGCGCCTAAGGCCTTTTCCATTTCCTCTTGACGACCTTCAAGACGCTCTCGTTCCCGCTGAAGCTTCTCCCTCAATTCGGCCCGCTCGGTTGAGTCCTTCTCAGGCGAGAGGCCACGAAATGTTTCCATATCTTCTTGCAACTCTAGGATTTCTTCAAAGAGATCAGCCGGTGGATTGGAGCGTATATCTTTAACTGCTCCTGCCTCCAATCGGATCAAATATTCTACCCGTTGAACGGGATCCTTGATCGTTCGATAAGCCGTATTGAGAAACGCCGAATTGCCCAAACTAATCGTTTTTTCCGACTCATCTTTCGTCGAATAAAAATCAGGATGAAATGCCCGGCTTAGCTCATAATACGTCCGTTCCAACTCTTGAGTATTGATGTTGAGCAACCGCGGCAATTTAAAACATGCGAAGTAGTCTAGGTCCTTAGAAAGAGGCTGGACTTTCACACATTGGCCGCAAAGATATTCCCCTGTCACTTCGGATTGACAGTGCCAGCACATGCTACGCGCCATTGGCAATTCACGTGAGCTCGTCGATGTCGAATGTGAATGTTCCAAAATACTCAGTACCCTCTGACAAGTCGGGCATGGTTAACTACACCATGCCCGATCAACTGCTTATGATGTTTACGAACACGTTATGCTGAGAATGACTCCCCACAACCACACGTCTTGGACGCATTGGGGTTGATAAACTTAAAGGCTCCGCTCACCATGTCTTTTTGGTAATCCAAGGTCATGCCTTGAAGGTAGATCGCGCTTTTCATATCGACAATCACTTTTACGCCATCCACCTCAGTTACGGTATCGAACTCTCCAATTTTTTCATCGAAGTTGACCGTATAGCTTAACCCTGAACAACCGCCACCTTTGACCCCTAGGCGCAACCCACCTTCGGTAATGCCCTGGAGATCCAACAACCGCTGAACCTCCTTCAAGCCCGCATCGGTCATGGTCACGATCTCTGTTGTGTTATCAGCTTCTTGTGTTTCCATTGTAGATACTCCTATCAAAACAGGACTCATGCTTTACGATGAGGCAGCCGCCTCTTCCACTTTAGGCTTTTTCCCATCGGCTTTCTTCTGGTAATCACCCAATGCTGCTTTAATGGCATCTTCCGCTAGCACCGAACAGTGAATTTTGACTGGCGGGAGGTTTAATTCCTCGACAATATCAGTATTCTTGATCTTTTGCGCTTCTGCGACTGATTTCCCCTTCAACCATTCAGTCGCCAAGCTGGAACTGGCAATGGCCGAACCACAACCAAACGTCTTAAACTTCGCATCCACAATCGTTTCGTTTTCGACTTTGATTTGGAGTTTCATCACGTCACCACATTCCGGTGCTCCCACGATACCGGTACCGACATCATCATCTTCTTTTTTAAACGATCCCACGTTACGAGGATTGTTGTAATGGTCAATCACTTTTTCACTATAGGCCATGATTCATTCCTCCTTCTGATAATGTAAAGATATGACAATTTCAAGGATTCAGTTAATGCGCAGCCCATTGCACACTGCTTAAATCAATACCTTCTTTGGCCATCTCATACAACGGAGACATTTCACGAAGGTGCGTGACGGCTTTCAACATTCGACCTATCGTATATTCAATTTCCTCATCAGTATTAAAGCGACCAAGCCCGAAACGAATCGACGAATGCGCTAAGTCCGAACCCACCCCTAAGGCCCGTAACACGTAAGAGGGTTCGAGTGTCGCTGATGTACACGCTGAGCCTGAGGAGAGTGCAATTTCCTTCACACCCATCAATAACGCCTCGCCTTCGACATAGGCAAAACTGATATTCAGGTTACCGGGCAAGCGTTCAGTAGGATGTCCATTGAGATAGACTTCATCCATCGCACTCATAATGCCCTCTTGCAAACGATCGCGCATTTTCGCCATGCGAACTGATTCTGTGGCCATTTCGTGCTCACATAATTCAGCGGCTTTTCCAAATCCCACGATCAATGCCACCGGTAACGTTCCCGAGCGCATCCCGCGTTCATGTCCACCACCGTACATCATTGGTTCCAACCGAACGCGAGGGGCTTTTCGTCGAACATAGAGTGCCCCAATTCCCTTAGGACCATAAATTTTGTGGGCGGAGAAAGACATCAAATCAATGCCCATTTCCTGAACATTGACCGGAATCTTTCCAACGCCTTGAGTCGCATCACAATGAAAGATGATGCCTTTTTCTTTGGCCACTTTTCCAATTTCAGCAATGGGGTTAATGGTCCCGATTTCATTATTGGCCATCATCACCGAAATCAAAATGGTTTTGTCGGTAATGGCATTCCGAACATCTTCGGCACTGACCCTTCCTTCTTTATCCACGGGAAGAAATGTGACGGTGACACCCTTCTTCTCAAGATATTTTGCCGTATCAATCACCGCCCGATGCTCAGTGGCCGTGGTGATAATATGGTCACCCTTTTCCTTGTACATAGCCACGATGCCCTGCAGAGCTAAATTATCTGATTCTGTGGCCCCGCTCGTAAAAATAATTTCCTTCGCATCAGCACCAATTAAGTGCGCGATTTGCTTTCTGGCATGCTCCACGCCTTCTTCGACTTCCCAGCCAAAACTATGGTTACGGCTCGCTGAGTTGCCAAATTTTTCCGTGAAATACGGAAGCATGACTGCGACAACCCGCGGATCGCAGGGAGTCGTCGAATGATTATCTAAATATATGGGTAACTTCATGCTTGAACTCCTTCTGTTTTTCGAGATTCCACAATAATTAAGGGCGGTTCTTCCATCATATCTTCAATCGACATACTACTAAGTAATTGCCCGATACTTTCTTGAACTTTTAGGAGCGGTGTGCGGATATTACAATGTTCCATCTGTTCACAAGCGAGGTGGTCATCTTTCTCATGGTAACAATCGGCAATACCCAGTGGCCCCTCAATGGCTTCCAACACTTGGGCAATGGAAATATCACCAGGCTCACGAGCCAACACATATCCTCCTTTGGGACCATTCTGGCTTTCAATCATTTCATGTTTAGCCAATGTCTGAAGGACCTTAGCTAAGAGTTCCAAGGGAATATGATGCTCTTCAGCAATCTCTTTGGTATTCACCACTCGAAACGTGCTGAGGGTATTCATCTCTCCATATTGGACTGTCGCCATATACTGGAGAGCCATTAAGGCATAGTCGGATTTTTTTGAAATTTTCAACATAAGAACAATGGCCTTTCCATCATTAATAAGGCCTCAACTCAAATTCCTTACGGTCTTTAATCCCGACTTATATGATCGGGGTTAATATACCATTGACCTCCAAACCCGGTCAAGACTAAAATGGTCGGAGATTCAATTAGTCGGACTCTTAGCGAGAACAATAAAGCCTAGCTTAGACAAACTACGCATATAATATTATAACATACTGTTTTAAAAGGAGAAATTAATGGGAGGCAGTAATCCATATATTGAAAAAAGCGAAACAATCATTGCCAGAAAACCTTTCAAAGTCACTTTCATAACCCCTGATGCCCCGATCGAAATCCATGTCGACCCCACTAAATTACCCTTAGGTGATAATGGGTTACCTGGAAGCCTCCTGGACATCGCCCTGGGAAATGGCATCGATGTCGAGCATGCCTGTGGAGGAGTTTGTGCTTGTTCGACCTGCCATATCATCGTCAAAGAAGGCCTCGAAACCTGCAATGAACCAACTGACGACGAAAATGACCAATTAGATGAAGCGCCCGGTTTAAGCCTGAAGTCCAGACTTGCCTGTCAATGTGTTCCTAACGGCAACATGGACCTGATCATTGAAGTTCCAGAATGGAATAAAAACCTCGTCAAAGAAAGCCATTAACAAGAAGAGCAATCCCCTCAATAGTCTCGAAGTATTTCCATGAGTATTAGGCCAAGTTCGACGAATAGTTACATTATGTAGGTAGAGTAACGGCCTCTAGGCTCAACAGATTTATTCGATCCCACTTTTTCAAAGCGACACCTTGACTAGAAATTATTGTCAAGTCTTGCTATGAATACCAAATTATCTAAAGTTTCATACATTTATATTTTAATGCTTTACAGTAAGGTTTCGGTTAATGCCGGTCGGGTCTCACAAAAAATCCATCAAGCAAGACTTCGTCATTATCGGAATTGTTCGTCTTGGACTACTGATCTTTTTCCTCATATCCTTTAATGTTCCCTTAGGATGGGGACAAACAGCACCTCCGATCACTCAATCTCCTCCAGTCATTGATCCGACAGGGCGCTCTGGAGATCCTCCCGACTTCAAAGAGCCAGAATCTCCACCAACTCCTCCTCCTAGTTTCATTTTACCCCCAGTTGAATCACTTCCCGAATTGCAACCCAAACGCGCTCCACAGTTGGGGGTGATAATCAACACCATTCATGTCGAAGGCAATACCGTTTTTACGCCAGAAGAACTGAGCAAGGTTACGGCTCCCTATGAAAACCGAGAGCTTTCGACCGAAGAACTCGAAGAACTCCGTCGAAACTTAACACTGCTATATATTAATAAAGGATATGTAAATTCTGGGGCCGTCATTCCTGATCAATCCATCGAAAATGGCAAACTCACGTATCGCATCATCGAAGGCAAACTGTCCGATATTCAGATAGAAGGCACAGCCTATTTCCTTCCTTTCTATTTTCGACAACGTATTGAACGCAGCACCGGACCGCCACTCAATATCAGGCCACTGAAAGAACGATTACAGCTCTTACTGCAAGACCGACGCGTTCAGCGGTTAAATTCAGAATTGAAACCTGGACTCAAACCGGGAGAGGCGATCTTGGATGTGCAAGTCGAAGAAGCCTCGCCTTTTCGAGCATGGGCTGAATTTAATAATTTTCAGTCCCCCACAGTTGGAGCAGAACGGGGATCAGGCACGGTCGCTGTGGATAATCCGTTTGGGGTTGGAGACCACTTTCAATTAACGTATGGTGGGTCAAAGGGTGTGAATCCACTGTTTGATACAAGTTACTCAATACCATTGACCCCATGGGATACCACTCTCGAGTTGCAGTATCGGAAAAATGATTTCAATGTCGTTTCCTCGGCCTTTAAAGCATTAAACATTGAAAGCGAATCGCAGATTTTCAAAATTTCTTTACGCCAACCGCTGTACCACACGCTGACGGATGAAGTCGCGATAACCCTCATCGGAGAACATCTCCAAAATCAGAATTTGCTTGGTGGAGAACCATTCCTATTCACTTCAGGTCTCACGAGGAAAGCAAAGTCCAAGATCTCGGCCCTTCGGTTCGCACAGGAATGGATTCATCGACAACCAACACAAGTCTTTGCCTTCTATTCGCGATTCAGCTTGGGACTCGACGTGCTGAACGCCACCAATAATCGAACCGCCAAACATGACCCCGATGCCCACTTTTTTTCCTGGCTGGGGCAAGCTCAATGGGCACGGCGCATAGACCTACTAGACATTCAACTAATCAGCAGCTTGGCACTACAAATTGCCAATGACAGTCTTTTTCCTCTTGAACAATTCGCCGTGGGAGGTCGGTACAGTGTGCGAGGCTACCGAGAAAACCAGCTCGTACGAGACAACGCCTTTCTCTTTTCCATAGAGCCTCGAATTCCCGTTCTTCCATCTCAAATTGGGCCACAAGTGACCGTTCATTTTACACCCTTCATCGACGTCGGTCGCTCATGGAATGCGAAGATTTCCACTCCACTTCCCAAAACTTTAGCGAGCATTGGCGTCGGCCTGAGGGTCGGATTTTTTGATCGCGCATTCGCCAATGTCTATTGGGGGCAACAACTCAACCATGTCTCTGATACTCCTCCAGGTGGCAATCTACAAGATCATGGCCTCCATGTGCAGTTCACCCTGAACATCTTGTAAGAAATAGCACACGCCTACCCTCCTCCCTCAAAATAAGGGACTAAAGAGTCACACCGCGCTTGGTTAATCGGAAAACAACGATTAGGTTGAAGAAGGAGAGGCGACTTGGATCCGTTGCAAAGACGGAAGATTCCCTGAAATCTGACGTGTGTCAGGCCCATTTCCATGATTCATAAGACGCAAACGAGCGAGACATCCTCGCTGCGAATACCCGACGGACAAAATTGGGAAAATTTTCTCCGCACGAAGATTGTCTTCCTGGCACTGTTCACTTGTCTCTCCGCAAGGCATCGGGTCTTGACCATAATTCATCGTAGAAATCTGGTGTAGGGGTATTCCGAGTTGCAGCAGATAGTCTGCAAGCTCGGCAAGATGAATATTCGCGCGTGCAAAGTTATAGGCAGATGGCCCGCGAGGATCGCAGTGCCCTTCTATTTGTATATTCCATTGCGCTTCTTCAACGAGCAAACGTGTGAGTTGAAACAGTACGCTTTTTAAAGGCCTATCAATCACACGCCGTTGTTCATCAAAATACACATCAGCCAGCACGGGATCGTTATTCTCCTTACGACTCTTCACGAACAACGACTGGATTGGAGGGGAAATAGCGAGTTCCCGGATTTCGACTGGTTCAGACAATACAGAAGGAGCAAAGCGACTACGATCTTGGGAGAGCAGAGGAATAGATGCGGCTAAACCAAATTCCCCGCCGAGCAATGACCAGGCCAAGAGGCAATAGAGAGGCACAGCCAACAGAAAGTGACCAATTAACCGGCTGGAGACACATAAAGGAAGGAAGCGTTTCAAGAGGATCAAGAATCGTGAACATCAAAAGACTCTTTCTCCAATCCCTATCGGATAGACAGGTAGAAACTTTATCCATGAGAAAAATTTGGTTGAAAAATGGATACGCGGCTGGCAGAACTACCTAGTCGAGATGAGAACTAACCGAGAAATTTCGCAAAAGCGCAGGCAGGAGGCATTCGAAAAGGTTGGCAGAATGCCAGAAAAAGACCAAGATAAAAAAAGCCTGCCCCCACAGTTGATCGTGGGGACAGGCCTATGGACTGTGGGTCTTAAGAAAGGAAGTGAGGAATCATTTCCCTCCGAATTGAAAACTCCTTCTTAAGGGTCGGAACAGGTTTTTAAAGATTCAAACAACTCCCATCCCCTCGAAAAGCAAGCTTTCAGCCTTCAGGTACAGAAAACAATTCTCTCTCAGCGCTCAGAAGAAGCCACAGTCAAAATTCACGTTGCCGATCAACCTGAGCCACCAGGTCCAAATCCACCTGTTCAAGTAAGACTGCACGGAAATCCCGGAGCGTTTGGTCCGAAGGATTCGTTTGTATGCTACTGGAAATCACGCCCATCGCGTCATACCAAAAACCTGCATTGGCCAATAGCTTTGCAGCCTCCAGCGGAGTCCCTTTCTTCATATCCTCTGACATGCTCTCTGGTAACTGATCCAGTTCCAACATTCCTCCAGCAATAATATCTTTGGATCGCCGAGTCGGATCAGGGATTAACGACACAAACCATTGATACGTCTTCCCAGCCTCGAGTCTGATGTCATGCTGAACCAATGAAATCATTTGGATTCCCGCATTCACTGGAGAGGACAAGCCCACCTCAAGAATCGGCTCCACACGGTCAGTTTCCACAAGGGTAAATTCTAAAAGCAAAGAAGTGGTTTTCGAGAGATACCACAACAATTGTGGCTGCTGCTCAGCTGTCATTGCCACGTGATCCGGAACGAGCGCATACAGAAGGGGGAAATTCACGGATGGTCCGCGTGTTCCTCCTCCGACTCGGCCGCCCGGTGCACCGCGACGAGGTGGCTGATATAACGGTTCAGTAGCCTTGGAAGAAGGGACAGCCTGATCATCGACAACCTGAACCAATGCTGGTACGGCAGAAGATTGGATGGCCGGAGCGCGCCTATCTGGCATCAAGACTGATTTAGCAAGCAATGCAGATCGTTCAGAAGGTTTCGTGGAATTTCCTTGCTCTCCAATCGCATGTGAATTGAAGCCCACTAGCAGCCCAAGAATAATCACGCCACGAGTTAGCTTGGTGGTGTTCATAATGATTTCTCCTTTTCTCCCATAGAAGCCGTATTGCTAAAAAACCTCTGTACCTTTTCCTCGGGAAATCTATGGTCCGATAAGAATATGAATAACGCAAGCTTCATTCCAAATAATTTCAGCGCCTCTCTAGATCCTTCAGTCAAAAAGCATGAAGTATTTCAACGAGTTGAAAGCATTTCAGCCACAACCATCATTTTTATGTGATGACCAACTGTCTACGATGTAGACAGTTGGTCAACGAATAAAGCCAAACGTTCTCCCCCAACCTCCATATCCTTCATTAATCCCCTTCCCACGATAAGATCTCCATCTTATTTTGACCTTATTCAACGTAGTTCCTAGAATACTCGCATTCCTATCATGAGGCTGTTGAATATTCCTCAAAGATAGCTCGTAAATACTGCAGGAAATTGTGTTGTCAGCAGCTGACGGGAATGGTCAAAAAAGTCAGCCAGCAAGGCCACAGCCGTTTTGACGCGCGGAGCGTACTTCCAGTACGCGAGCACGGCAAAAGGGCGAGAACGCCGCTGGTGGCTTTTTTCAACATTCCCATCATCACCTTTCCGAGAAAGGGTCATCATACCTATGATTCGCAAATATCAAAAGATGGGTTTCCTGCGAACGTGTAGCACGTTTTTCCTGGCATTGGTTATCGCTGGAGCTGGCTTCCTTAGTGTGAAGGCTGCCGAAAACTCACCGACTGACCTATTAGCCGAAGGCCATGAGTGGTACCAACAAGGAAATTTTGAACAGGCGACGGAGTCATGGACGCAAGCCTCGACAAACTTTCAGCAAGCCGGTGATCACGCTAACCATATTCAAGCACTCATTTATACATCGAGAGCCCTGGCAGAAATGGGGAAAAATCTGCGAGCACAACTCCTTCTACAAACGGCAGTGCAGACAGCCCAAACCCACAACCACCCTCAATTATTGGCACAGGCCATGGGTCAGTTGGGTGCGTTGCACTTGAAAGTCGGAGAAACAGAACCAGCTCTCGCCATTCTGCAAGAAGGACTGAAGGTCGCCCGTGACATCCAAAATCGTCCACTTATCGCAACGCTGCTGAATGATCTAGGTAATACACACGTCTCTCGCAAAAACAACGCCGCCGCCATTGCCGCCTATACCGAATCGAGTATTTTGGCAGATTCCCTTGATCTCCATCCGCTCTCAATCAGGGCCATGGTGAATGCCAGCTTAGTCGAACTCAAGACTGACGCGATCTCCAATGCGACGCTTCGCCTACAACAGGCCTCGGACAAAACAAAGAGCCTTCCAGACTCGCATGAAAAAATTCAAAACTTTCTGACCATTGGACAAGGCCTACGCGATATCAGCCGTAAGGACACCGAGCATCGGGCAACCCTCTTCACGCAAGCGAGCGAAGCCTTGCGACAGGGCATTCATTCAGCCAAAGCCATTGGAGACTGGAAACAGGAATCGTATGGTTGGGGCTTTCTAGCAGAACTGTACGAAGAAGAAGGCCGGCATCGCGAAGCGCTCAAACTCACTCAATTAGCCATCCACGCGAGTCAGCAAGGTCAGGCTCCCGAAGCCCTCTATCTGTGGCAATGGAAAACCGGACGGCACCTCAAACAACTTGGACAACTCGATGAGGCCATCCTCGCCTATCAACGTGCCATCGATACGCTTCAGCCCATTCGTCAAGAACTGGTAGCCAATCTACCAACACATCCTACCGCCTTTCGGGAAAGCATCGGAGCGCTCTTCTTTGAAATGGCCGACGCCCTCCTGCAAAGAGAAAATCAACTGACAAAAGGCAGTCAGCAGGAGAAACTCCTGTATCAAACGCGAGACACCATAGAAACCTTCAAAGCCGCCGAATTGCAAGATTATTTCAAAGATGATTGCGTCGAAGTGAATCAAGCCCGTATTCAACCAATTGATAGTATTTCCCCCAACACGGCGATTATTTATCCCATTATATTTCCTGAGCGGACGGACATCCTTGTGAGCCTGGCCGGAACGATCAAACGCATCACCATCCCCGTATCCGAAAAAGAATTAACTGAGAGCATCCATCGCTTCCGCACACTATTAGAAAAACGAACCACGCACCAATATCTCCCCCATGCGCAGTCGCTCTATACTCATCTCATACAACCCCTCGAGTCACACCTTGAGAGCTTCAAGATTCATACCCTGGTTTTCGTGCCAGATGGTGCATTACGAACCATTCCTATGGCAGCCCTCCACGATGGGAATCAGTTCCTTATTCAAAAATATGCGGTTGCGACCACTCCCGGACTCACACTGACAGATGCACGGAGTCTCGACCGCGAACAGGTCCATATGCTCTCGGTCGGCCTATCGGAAGGAGTCCAGGGATTTGCTCCGCTGCCCAATGTCCAAGACGAAATCCAAGACATTCAGGACTTATTTGGCGGCACATCACTCCTCAACAAAGACTTTCTCTCGGGAAATATTTCTCGAGAAATGAAACAGGAAAACTTTACGGTTGTCCACATTGCCTCACATGGCAAATTTGCGCAAAACCCGAAAGACTCCTTTTTGCTGACCTACGATCAAAAACTCACGATGAACCAATTGGGAGAACTCATTGGTCTGTTTCAATTCCGCGAAACCTCCTTGGATTTACTCACACTCAGTGCCTGCGAATCGGCCGCCGGTGATGAACGCGCCGCGTTGGGTCTTGCAGGAGTCGCCATCAAATCAGGAGCACGAAGTGCTCTAGCCACACTCTGGTTTATCAACGACCAAGCCTCTTCCACACTTGTTCATCATTTCTATGACCAATTGAAACAAACGACCCATACCAAAGCACAAGCGCTACAAGCAGCCCAACGCACTCTCCTTGAGCATGCCATTTACCGGCACCCCAGCTATTGGGCCCCATTCCTCCTCATCAACAACTGGCTCTAGACCAAACGAGACCATCGACCAAGCTCACAGGTTACCCTACTGTTTCCTTAAACGGAATCGGAAAAGAATGGGGCCTAATTCTATAAAACTGTCTCGTTGCCCGAATCACCATCTGCCATCCAAATAAAGACTTCTTCTTGACCCAATGGTAGACACCATGACTACTGAAGAAACATTCTTGAGAGTCTACTTATTGAAATTCCACGCCATTCGCAAGAATAGATACTCCTAAGTCATTGAAAATAAACGCAACTTCCATATCTCTCGGTTTATTCCATGCAGGCACTAGGATTGCTATATCTAGGAAGAGACAACCCTCTCTAATGCTGGGGCTAGCATTAACTTGCGAGACATCATGCAACTCTTTGACGTGTACCAATATATCTTTCTTGGAGTTGCGGTTATCTGCCTCATCGGTCTAGCCATTGCCTGGTACATCTTCCTCCCCAACCGACAGAATAGGTAACCACACAGCCAAAGAACCCGCATCAATAATCGCCTATTGCTCCCCTTTAGACGGTCTTCTTCAACATCTTCAGCATCGTTTCCTCCATCTTCACCATGAGACTAGACATCATGAAATTGACATCTACACCCTCCATTGTTATGACATAGTTATAACAACGGAGGGTGACTATGAAAAGCTCGATCACGAAAATCGGCAATTCAAAAGGCGTGATTATTCCTGCACATCTTTTGAAGCAGTGCGGGCTTTCCAAGGAAGTATCATTGGAAATCAAGAATGATACACTGGTCATTTCCAAAGCGAAAAAGCCCAGGGAAGGGTGGGCTGAAGCCTTTGTTGAAGCTGGAGCCGGCGAAGAAGAGCTACTCATCAATGAGGCAAGGAATGATTTTGATCAGGACGAATGGGCATGGTGAGCCAATTCGAGGTCTATCTCGTTTCATTAGACCCAGCACAAGGCTCAGAAATAAAAAAGACAAGACCAGCCCTGGTGATTTCGCCAAATGAAATGAATCATACGTTAAAAACGGTTCTTATTGCACCGATGACGACGACCCTTCGTAACTTTCCATCAAGAGTGAAAACGACCTTTCAGGGAAAGAAAGGTGATATCGCCTTAGATCAGATCAGGGCGGTTGATCAGTCACGTTTAGTAAAAAAACTTGGGTCCATTCATCAGACGACTGCGGACAAAACTCTAGCCGTGCTACAGGAAATGTTTTCGTAATGCAGAATCAGCAGTGAGGAAGGCAGGGGATCAGTAAGATACCATCGGTTATTACAACCTTACCTCGCCTATTGTCATCCCAGTAGTCTACGCCAGTTCGTCATCCCCGCCGTTTGCAGCGGGGATCCATCAGCGTGAATCCAATGTGACGTTTTAGTGGCACGTCTGGTTGGTCTCTACCCTTCTTCAACAGAAAGAGATCCAGAATTCTCATTTAAAAAACAATAAGAAAAGAAAGAATGGGAAACCGAGGACAGGAATCTACGGGCAAGCCGTTCTAGGGTCACCCTGACCTAGCACTAAAGAAACAACCAAGGCTGTGAGCACGACTGGGCTTTGAGGACGGCCAAAGGTATTGGGCATGGCCTGAATTGATGGAGGCAGCAATGGGCTGGATAGGAAGGTGCCTGGAGAGGGCGAGAGGCTTTCAGCTTTTGAATCCACAAAGGTACTAAAATTCCCACCTTGTCCAGCGGCGCAACGCACACCATAGAGCGCGGTCACGGGAGTCGTTTCCTCGGGTAATGGCGCAATGGTACCACTCAAATTCTGAATGGGGGCCTGGATATCCACGGAACCACTCACCCCCAACGCCGACGAGGCATCCAAGACACTAAGCGGATCAACCAAGACCGCATTGGTAGCCACCAAGGAAATATTTCCACCTTGCCCCTCCACAGCCTTCGCCAGAATCTGACTATTTTCTAGAATAATAAACTCGGGATCCAAACTAATATTCCCACCCACCGTCGTCGCATTCCCTTGAACCGAACTGGAAATGGTGCTGTCGTTCAAACGAATCATTTCTCGGGCTTGCAAGTTGATATTGCCGCCTGAAGCTTCTATGGCCTCGGTCGTCACAAAACTATTGTCTATCAGAATAGTGTCTCTGGCGATTAGATTAATGTTCCCTGCATTTCCCGTTGATGTGCTTTCCGCCGTGATGTTCCCACCGGTGTTCACAAATATATTCTCAGCTGCAATACCCAGATCTCCCCCTCTCCCTCCACTTTTCGTTGCACTGGAAATAATACTGTCACCTGTAATAGAAACATCCTTATCAGCCGTGATCGTCAACTGACCTGCATCAGCCATACCCCGAGCTAGTACATCAATACGCGAATCTTCTCTTAAATCCAAGCTTCCCGTGAGGCTTAGGTCTATACTTCCAGCCTTCTTCGAACTAAAGGTCTGGACCGAAATACTCCCTTTATTTAGCTCTAAATCATTGGCGGAAAGCTCAATATTTCCACCTTCTCCATCGTTGGCAATAAATGAAAATATATCTCCCCTATCAATATGGACATTACCTTCTCTCACAACCAAATTGATATTTCCAGCATCTCCTCCACCCCCGTTAGTTTGCGATGTGATCGTCCCCAATTCGCTTATCGATAGATCCCCATGATCAAGTGTCACGGTCACATCTCCCCCATGACCTGGACCGAAGGCTAGGGTGAAAATCCCACTTATGTTCTTGATAGATAGATTCCCCTGGTTGACAGTCACATCAATTTTCCCTGCTTGCCCTGACCCTCCGCTAATCGTCCTCAGTAACCCATCACGTAAGATTTCAACATCATTCGACACAGTTAGTGAAATATCTCCGCTATCTGCTAACCCTTCAGTAATGGATTGGATAATCCCACCATCTCGTAGGCGCAAAGATTTGGCCTCTACATGTATATCTCCACTCTTCGTCCCACCAGTGCTCCCTGGAAGAACAATGGACTGGATTACGGAATTATCCGCAATCTCCACATGATCAGCCTGCACGCTGATTCCACCTGATCCTACGTCTTCAAGAGCATCCGACAACACAAGAGTTTGTAGGAATGAGCCATTATTTAGGAACAGTTCATCTGAAACCTGAATATCAATTCCTAAACCAGGTTCTACATTCAGAGAACCTTCCCCCTGCCCCAAAGTATTGCTAGATATTCCAGAGGCATCAAGTAGCAGCCGGCCCCCGACAATCCTGACTGTACCCCCGCTTTCACCGCTTGCATCAATATTCGCTCCTTGAGAAAAATTAATCTCACCCAACGACACAGAACCCTGGAGAACCTGTCCTTGCGTATCCATCCCTTGAATGGCCAAGGTATCAATACCCACTAGCACTTGATCTATCTCAGGCAACTGTAAACCCCCAACACTCACTATCTTCGCACCACCACCTGGATTATGAACAGTACCTTCGGTAATGCCGACACCTGGCACAAACCCACCCCCAGACACGGCATCTCGACCTACAAGTGAAACGGATTCTCCAAGTGGCACAGCTAAACCTTTCACATGAATAGCTGCGTTGCCACCTTCACTAATCACCGGTGAGGTGGCTCCTAAAAATCCAAATGCTTCTGGAGGGGCCATGGTCAACACACTTGCTTCTCCATTCAGGTTGGCATAGAACATGTCACTTTGCCCTAGTCGAATGAAATCGGCAGTACTCGCATAAAAGCCGCCCTTCACATCCAGCGTCGCATTGGGACCAAAGATAACCCCATTGGGATTAAGCAGAAACAGGTTTGCTCCGGCAAAGCCAGTTGTTTGAATGCTACCGAAGATATTCGAAGGATTGCCGCCTGTGACCCGGCTGAGAATATTTGAAGTGGGGAGCCCCGAATCATTGAGGAAATTGGCAATGGAATTCTCTGGGACGTTAAATTCACCGAAGCTATGAAAGAGGTTTTGTCCACCCCCTGGTCGTGTTCCACCCATAATGTCCAGTTTCGTCACCCCGCTCCCGATATCTACCGGAACTGCCACATTGGTACCAAGCCCTGAGCTCGTAATCGGTGGGACTTGCGCAGAACTCACGACCGTTATACAAAGCAGGATCATTCCGAGGAACACCAATCGGAAACCATGCGTTCTTGGGAACTCTAACGAGACCAATAATTTCGCTGTGTTCATCGTCGCCCCCTGAAATTCAGCCGTCTATCTAGAAATTCTTAGGCAAAGCCTTAATTCCAACTCAAGAAAAATCAAAAAGGTCCTCTCACTGAAGCCCTCATTTTTTGGCTATCAAACTGCTGGGATTTGTTCCAGCCTGGATACTTCGTCAAAGGTCTCCGCGTATCATCTTACCCCTCACGCCCCGACGATTCGTTCATCCCCGATTGCTGTTGGCGAGGATCCATCCTCTCTCAATTCTCCCGCTTCATGACCAACAAAAACTTTATAGTAGATACTAAAAAAACGATAAATTCCCAATGGAGAATGGTGGGAATGTACCCCATATGAGTGCCTGTATTTATAAAAATCCGACAGCCACAAAGAATTATCATCCATCCTTATTGATGATCTAACTCTACGACCCCTTTACTCCCTGGAGGGCACGTACATCCTCGATGATGTTGGCAAATATCCTTGGTGTTGATAGGACAATAGGGCGTATAATCTCTTATCGGAAAGGCACAGCTTGATAGGAATAAACCAAGGAACAACACACTAATAAATTTCACATTTTTCATGGGAGACCTCCGGTTGATTGATATAAACATAATGAATAAGGAAAGCTGTCAGGATTGCTTCAATACTCTGACTCTACGCAATTACAATGCCGGTTAAAAAACATGCGTGTATTGGGTAAGAACCTAGATTCAACTTGTATTCACAAGACTTTTTTTGCTTGTTTGAAATTCGTACCCTAGCAAACCAACTCAGTGACAGCTTTTTTGTATCTGTTTAGACAAATTTTGTATCTGATTAGATACGAATTCGTGAAGCTCTGAATAGGTGAGGCGAGGCAACCTGTCCATACCAGGAAAAAGCTTAGGGGAAGTCTAAGAATCCTGTTTATTGAAATCCCCTTCAACTGTCAGAGCAGCCATACTTGAAGTAAAAACAGGAAAGAAAAAAAACGTTCGGAGAGAGGTGCAAGAAGAGGCGTTACGGGCAAGCTGTCGGGGCTTGATCAGCGGACCCCAAAGCGAGGGGAGCAATAGAGGCAGTGAGAATAACGTGGCTTTCTGGTCCGACTGAGGTGGCCACGGTATTGGCCTGGGCAACCAATGGACTGAGCAAGGGACTAGCGAGAAACCTACCGGGGGCTGGGGAAAGGCTATCAGATTTGGAGTCCACAAAGGTGCTGAATTGGCCACCTTGGCCACTCGCGCAACGTGCGCCGTAGAGTGCGGTGACTGGAGTCGTTTCTTCAGGTAATGGGGCAATGGTGCCACTCAAATTCTGAATAGGGGCTTGGATATCCACCGAACCACTCACCCCCAAAGCAGACGAGGCATCCAGCACACTGAGTGGATCAGCAAGAATCGCATCGGTGGCCACCAAAGAAATATTGCCACCTTGACCCTCTACTGCTTTCGCCAGCACTTGGCTATTTTGCAGAATGATAAATTCAGGGTCGATACTGATATTGCCGCCGCCTGTCATCGCATTCCCTTGCACCGAGCTAGAAATAGTACTGTTGTTCAAACGAATGAGGTCTTGGGCCGTAAGCTTGATGTCGCCTCCAGACGCCTGCGCAGCTTCCGTCGTCACCGTCGCCCCATCAAGCAGAATAGTATTGGTCGCCGTCAATTCAATATTTCCTGCATTGGCCGGACCACTGCTGCGGGCAGAGACTGTGGCGCCATTCTGTAAAAAGAAAGAATTTTCTGCGGTCAGATCAATAATTCCGCCCTCCCCAGAATCTGAGGCTGCACCAGTCGCCCGACTAAACACTCCGCCCGGAGTCCCATCATCTAATGTCCCAGCAATCAATATATTATTCGATGCATTTACGGTAATCATCCCACCTTCGCCATCGTTTGTGGTTCCATTATTAATGGCTGCCCCGCCAGTTACGTTCAGCGAACCAGTTGTAATTGAAATATTTCCGGCATCACCACAAAGACCGGTACATAACGCACGACCAACGGTACGTGAGAAGATCCCGCTAGGACGCGTGCTTCCTAACACCGAAGTGGATTGCTCACTGGAGAACACTGGCCGCGCTCCTGAAAGGGAAACTTCGTTGGTGGCGATAATGGTTACATCACCACCTCTTCCACTACTTTGGGTGGTCGAATCAATACGAGCCCCGCCTAAGATCTCCAGGAACCTTGTAGCAATGTTGATGGCACCCGACGGGCCCTGGTCCCCAATGAAGCCCAATGAATTAGTGAATAAGCCAGTTGGGCGGACAAGAATTCCATCTGTGCCAGGAACATCGAACATTGTAAATGCATCAGAGGCGGTTACATCGATGTCTCCTGCAGCACCATTCCCTATCGTCGTACTTTGAATCGCACTCCCATTCCGTAGCTCTACCGTCTTTGCATTGATCTTCACTCCGACCCATGGAATTCCCAAACCACGGCCATCAATCGTCTCTAGATTTATCGAGGAGGCATCAAAAATCACATTGTCCGCATTGAGCCTAAGACTTCCGCCTCCTCCAACCTCAACTAGCCGCAGTTCACTCAAATCATCTAAATGAATATCACTAGCTGAAAGAGTAAGGTCGCCGGCTTTGCCAAAAAAGAATCCGTCAGTCGCAATTGTGGAGCTCACCATTTGAAGTGTTGAAGCCGTGATCGCCACATCACCCCCTGCCCCATTGGCAAAGTCTCCTTTTGAGTTAGCAAGGAAATCTCCAGAATTTATCCTGGTATCCTTCAAGTGAACATCGCCCCCAGAAATTGAAATGTTACCTCCTTGCCCACCGCCAAACCCGGAGGTTCCACTATCGACAAAGAACCAGAAGGCTGATGGGTTTCCCACGACGCTCAACTCATCCCTCACGGTAATATTCACATCTCCACCTAATCCCACATCAGAGGTATGGCTATCTATGAGTGCGGTAAAAAAAGCAAACGCGCTGGATGTGGCATCCAACTTGGCAGAAGAAAGATGGATGGCCCCAGCATTGCCAGACCCAGTCGTTCGTGCGGTAATAGCAGGATTCCCAAGAGTATCAATGATCGTAATGTCATCTGATATCTGAATATCAACAGCCATTGTTTCCCCATTGGCATTGATAGTATCAGCAGAAATCGTAGCATCAACCATGATGAGCTCGCCGCCGCGAATGATGACCGTCCCAGCCGCATCGGCAGAAACATCAAGGCTTGTACCTCCAGATAAAGAAATCACACCCCTTTCGGCAAACGACTCTCCATTCATATTGGAAGCCGCATCGAAGGTGCCAGACAAGACTTCCCCTGGAGAGGCCACACTTACTAGTCCTATCTTTCCACCTGCCGCCTTAAGATTCCCTTCAATGAACATATCTCCACCGATGAGTGAAAGGGTTTGTCCATCTTTTACCGATAAGGCACTTCCTTCAACCGAAATGGGGGACGGATTCGAACCCAAAAATCCGAATGCCGTAACCGGCGCCATACTTAGTATGGCATCCTGCGCACTGGGAAATGCGGTGAACTGGATCCCATCCGCAAGTTTTAGATAATCCGCGGTGGTGAAATGAGTATCCCCACCAATGTTCAATGAAGCCGTTGGGCCAAAGACAATCCCGGCTGGGTTCAGAAGAAATAAATTAGCGTTCCCAAATCCCTCGGTTTGAATGATCCCAAAAATATTGGAGGGCTTGCCGCCCGTGACGCGGCTTAAGATATTGGAGGTGACTGGATTAGTTGGGGCATTTTTAAAATTGGCAATATTGTTCGCAGGAACATTAAAGTCACCAAAACTGTGAAAAAGATTGGCCCCTGACCTAGTTCCTTCAGTGATGTCATACTGCACTTTTCCGCTGGGAAGCGTAACCGGCCCACTCACCTGGGTATTTAATCCGGCAGGAGTTATCGGCTGAGTTTGGGCAAAGGGCTCCTCAATAGAGGCCACTCCAAATACCAGTAGAAGCAGTACTACCTTGGTATTCCATTGTAGTAACAAGCTGGAATTTAATATTTCTCTTTGTGAGATTGTCGTCTTCATGTCCTTAAAATTCATTCAGAATTAATTGATTAGGAAGTTTTAAATTCTATGTTATTTGTCCCTTGAATTCCAGAGGACAAATTCCCTGACATTCCTCTATTTCTCCGCTTCAGTTTTTGTAAATTTTGTGAAACCAGCATAACTATGGCTGACATTGACACGCACATTGCCCATTTCCACTCGGATCAACAGTTTTACACTTCTCGCCAGATCCCCTAGCACAGAAATATGTAGCATTCTCAAACAAGCAATGCTTCCCAGAATTACATTGAGTGCCTCCAAATGTTCCACCACCAGCGGGAACATCTATAGCCGGACACCCTTCGACACGACCTCGCTCAGAACCCCCGTCAGCTCCTTTTTCACAAACTTGTGCCCTGGTATCAACGGTAACTTCAATAAAAGGTTTTTGACAGCCCTGTAGCATTAGCAACAGAAATCCCACCATTAGCCACCCAGCAGCAGTTTTTGAAATTTGAAAGATGTTGTTCATGAAATCTTCTCCTCTTGTTTTATTTTAAGAATACAAAAATGATTTAATCCGAAATCGAAAAAGTTCCTAACGTACGGGGGCCCTCGATACTCCTATTCTCGTTCTTAAGTCATCATTTTCATTTCTGATTTTTTTCGCTTCGGTAGCCAGGGCCGCCCAAACCTCACTCGCCGCTTTGGATTTTTCCGGTCCTAACTCCAGGGGCCCTATTTTGACCTTCGTCAGAGAAATAAGCCGCAATTGCCCACCTTCCCTTACTCCCAGAAAACGGAGGTTGAGACCTGGAACTTCAATGATTTCTCTTGCATTCTTTTTAAAGCTTGAAGTTTTCCGCTGGCTATCCTGAATCATTCCTATTAATTTGGGTGATCCCCTTCTCGTCCAATGCCACTCTGGCGATGTTTTCCCCAAGGAAAAGGCTAGCGAGGACAATGAGTCATCAGACTTTTCTTCATCCAATGGCACAATCACCATTCGAAATTCTTTGTCCAAAGGACCATCTTGTACTTCATTTATCTTCCCTTCGTACTCGCTCAACTTTTTGAGCCCTACCTGTCTTACTACTAAAACCGGTCCACATTTGGCCTTTGACAGCTGCTCAACGGACAAGAACCCTAATTTACGAACTAATACCTCCGGATCACCCTTTGTTAGCTTGGCAAATTTTTCTGGGGTCACCATTATGTCGTTGGCTCGTTGAACCTCCGCAAGCAATTTACGGGGTTCATAGCTTTTCAAATCAATAATTCCTCTTAAATCATATAGGCCCAACATTTCACAAATTAGGACGACCTCTGGCTTTGGATTGATATTTTCACAAAATTCCTTCTCTCCCTTTTGAAGAGCTTGGCCTTCTTTCTCTATCGACATTTCAGCCAAAGACGGTCCTGGAATTGGCCAGCTACATGCCACCAGAATGAATCCAAAGACTAAACGTGTTATCCGCCTTATCTTCATAGACCGCTCCTTTGGATTATTTGGGTTGAATATCATAAATATAATAGACATCTTGACGAAAAGCTGTATCCTCATTTTTCGACACAAATACGAGTTCTTCATCAAAATTCATTTGTAGATAATCGGCGTCCGTTTGATCAGCGCCTTCTGACCCCGGCTCGGTCTGAGGATCATAAATTTCAACCCATCTTCCAGAATCCACATTATTATCATTTCCCCGGTATCCATAAATGACATTTGAGTGGCCTCCCCCACCTTGAAAATGGTTTTCATAAATCACGGGTTGATTGGCGCAAATTTGGCTAGTCAAAATATTCCATAACTCTTCACGGCCTGGGTTTTGCTTTGGTTCCAATGATTCAAATTCCCCTAATTTCAGAGCCTTTTCTACCCACCAGCCTTGATGACATCTATTAATGTCATTCAGTCCATCTGGACAACATGTTTCCTCAGGTGGTGTCGTAAACGCCCTATTTACAATTTCACACTGGACGAGTGGTTCCTCACCATTTAATTTCCGATGATGATTCATCACCATTTGTGCGCTTGCAGCCCAACACCATTGCCCAGTCTCTTGTTTAAATTGCTGAACATCTAAAGATTTTTCTTCAAGGTCACACTTGGGACTTGATGGTATCCCACCCGAACCAGGCGACTCGGCCAAGACTCGAACAGTAACCTTTGCACAACCACCCCAAAAAACACATAGGATAATTCCAAAAATCGTGGCAAGTACGCTAGCTCTGTTCCTTGCCTGTACTCGATTCATTTTTTTCGAAACCCCTCGGTCCTTGATTCTTACATTCAAGCCAAGCCTCCTTCCCCTAGAAAACTCATGAACTTTTATCCCACCTTTTGACCATTGACTTCGCGTGGAAATTATTTCGGCATGGCTCTCTTGCTTTCCTTTTAGGAAAAGAGCACACCGCATCGCTGACACGAAAGAATCTACCTTGTCAAACATTAGAAAGGTTGGAAGAAGAGAATAGCGAAGGGTTGCTTTCGGTAATGCCGTAATAAACAATACCCGGAACAATAAAATGTAATTTTTGGGTATTGGCTTTAATTAAAAACTCAAATCCCCCTCTTTTCTCCGCACCATTTTTCTTTTTTCCTACATCCTTCCCCCTTCCCAAGGTTAAGTCTGTTTGGCGGATTCTTACTCCACCATCTTCACAATTGCAATTAAAGCAATTGCAATGCCGATTAAAGGAAACAGGATGTTTTTTTTTGTAGCAGGCTTGGTGCCTTTTATTTACAGACCTGCCCTGGATCTCAATAAACGGTGGATCCCGACAAGGCACATTCCTCCCATAATCTTTGTATCTCTTTCGATAACTTTCGTATCTTTTTAGATACGAAAACGTAAAAAATTCTGGATTCGCACTCACTGATAGTTCTGAATGAGGAGTTTTCGTGAGAACATCTTGACGAAATCAATCGGATGGATCCCCGCTGACTACCTGCGGAGTGACAAGGGAGAGATTTGCGAAGTTAGCGATCGGAGGAAACGACGGGGATGCTTTAGTCGTTTCCGAGATGTGCGGTGGGCTAAAAATCCCAAAGAAGCAAAAGATATTTGGTGAATGGAGTGAAAGAAAGGCCTAAAGGAGAAACCCCGCCATGAACACACTGCTGGTTAGAGGGATTCGTAGACTTCGTCTCGCAATTCTTTGACGCGGATGTGATAGCGGTTGATTTTTTTGATGAGCCCCTGGCGACTGATGCCGAGTTGCTCAGCTGTCCGGACTTGATTAAATTGGCAAGCCTGTAACGCATCTTTGATGATTTGCTCTTCCAGTTCACCCAAAATTTCTGGCAGGCTTTTTCGCTCTAAGCTTTCAGCCATCGTGGCCTTCTTGGCAGCACGTTTGATGCCCAGATCTAGCGCGTCTTCGTTAATGGTCACGGCCCGGACCATCACCGCCAGACGTTTCATTTCATTACTGAGCTGTCGCATATTGCCCGGCCAATCACATTCGACTAAACGGCGCATCGCTGAGGACGCCAGTTTTTTCCTTGGCTTGTCGACATCTTTACAATGTTGATCAAGAAAATAATTTGCGAGCAAGGGAATGTCTGCTGGAATTTCGCGTAACGATGGTGTTTGGATATGAACCACTTTGAGTCGATAGTAAAGATCTTCGCGAAATGCTCCGTTTTGGATCGCTTCTTCTAGATTCGTGTTCGTGGCCGCCACTACCCGAATGTTGATTGGAATGGGTTTTCGATCCCCGACCGGTTCGACCACACGTTCTTGCAGTACTCGCAATACCTTCGCTTGGGCTTTGAGCCCTAAGTCTCCGATTTCATCTAGAAAGAGCGTGCCTTTATGGGCTTGTTCAAATTTCCCAATTCGAGCGTCGACCCCCGTGGCCGTCCCTCGCCCGATTCCGAAAAGTTCACTTTCGATAAGATTGTCCGGTATGGCCGCACAATTGATGGCGACAAAGGGCTGCCGCGCCCGTGGACTGGAAAAATGAATGGCTTTCGCGACTAATTCTTTCCCCGTTCCATTCTCGCCAGTGATGAGCACGTCAACTGAACTATCTCGTATTTGATCGATTACGCGTACTAACCGTTGCATGGGGAGGCTGTTCCCCATGAGGTTTTGTGTGGAAAATTGCCCTTCCACTTCTTTCCATAACTGGACGTTTTGCTGCTCCAAGTGTTCATGTTCTTGTCGCAAGTTTTCAAGTTGCTGTTTTTTCTGCAGAGGAACGGAGATTTCATCGACTAATGCTTGGGCAAGCTTTTCATCCCGTGAAGAAAAGATCTTTCCTTTTTTGTTCACGGCTTCAAATACCCCAAAGACTTCACCGGTGGGCAACCGCATGGGGACCGCCAATAAGGTTCGAGTGCGTCGTTTGGTGTGCAGATCAATTCCCGAAAAAAACCGATCATCGGATTGGACATCTTGAACATTGATCACGTTTCCGGTCGACACACAATGCCCAGCGATGCCCAACCTGGCGTCCAACCGTAATATTTGCCCGTCTTCCTTAAGAGGAAACCATAGCTCTTGTTGCGCTTGATCTAAGAGAAAGACACTGGCCATTTCGGCTTCTAAACGCCGGGAGCCTTCATCCTTGATGAGTTGAAAAAAATCCTTGCACCTCGTTTCTTGATTGAGGCGAATGAGAAAGGAACTAGAATAAGGCTTCATCCCTGAATTTTCGTTCTGTATCGATCGACTTGGCATGGTCATTCACTCAACAGTTTTTTGATCGCGAGACCGATCAATTTATTAGATCGGGCCTCACTCACTCATTATCCCTAGGTATGATTCATGAGGTCAATGAAAAAACACTCCCATCACCATTAGAAGGGAAACGACCTTCATGTGTTTGCACAAAAAAGAGGGTCTCCATCCAGACGAGTTTTTTGTCATCTCACAGGTTGTGCACCATTCTCAGGGTACAGACGGAACACCGCTAGGCTTTGCGTCTTCCCTGTTAACATGACGGAACCCACTTCTTGAAGATGCCATGGATGAGTGCCTAAATACTGCTGAGTGGTTTCACCAAGAAGAATTCTACACACGGAATTGGGTTCTTCCGTCTTCCATGTATCTTTTTGCAGACTCTCTAATCGGGCTGCGATATTGACGGCATCGCCAATCGTGGTAAATTTCAAGCGTTCCGCACTGCCTAAACTTCCTACCATGACTGGTCCCGTGTTTAAGCCCACTCTCATCCGAATTGATCCTAAGCCCTGTTGCTTCCACCGAGCATTGAATCGCACCATTTCCTCTTCCATGGCGATACTACATTTCACCGCCGCACTCACATTGTCACGGATCTGTTCCTCGGTTTGTTCCCTGATCAAGACACCAAACCCAGCCTTAATCATATCCCCGTAATAATCATCGACCAGGCCTCCATGATCCAAAATAATTTTTACCATCGTATCCATATACGTATTCAAACATTCCCATAATTGCTCAGGAGGTATTCTCTCTGCCATGCCGGTGAATCCTTCCAAGTCCGTAAAGAGCGTCGTGACAATCAGTGTTTGTGGTCGCCATCGACCATTTTCCAAGAATTGCTCACGCTGTTCCCACACGGCCTCTGCTACCTGAGGGGAAACATGCCGAGAAAAGAGCTCCATAAGCACCTGTCGGTCCTTCTGCTCCTGTTTGGAGATCAACGCTGTGACGACCATGGCATTCACCACCCATCCCATAGCCGGCGAAACCCATGGAATCCACAAGCTATTGGCAATGGCCCAGACTACAAAACCGCCAAGCGTCGATAACCCGAATAGCACGACCACCGAAAACCGCCAGGCCCCTCGAACCCAGAGACCCACCAAGCCCCCTCCCAGTACCCAGAATGCCAACCACCCCGTTTCTTGGAGATCTGAAAAAGTCGCAATTGGCGCAAAATCAGTGCGCGCATGCTGAAGGAGCTGCGCGACAATATTACCTTGCAATTCAATACCCGAGACGCGAGGACATCGCATAAACTTGCCACATTGCGACGTGTAGAAAAAGTCTTTGACTCCCTCTGATACCACGCCCAAAAGGACAATACGATCATGCACAAGTTCGGGTTCTATTTTTCCCGTTAACACCGCTTGCAAGGACAGCGTGGGAAACGTTCGAGCCTTTCGATTCAAATTCAACAATATTTGATACCCTTGGGCGTCGGCTTGCACATAACTCCCATCATGCGATTCAAAGGGAGGCAACACTTGTTGTCCCAGTTGTAACCAATCGGGATTCTCTTCGGCAGAATTTGCCTTGATCCCTTCGGGCTCCAAATATTTCATCGCCAGAAGGAAAGGGAAAGAGCGAGAAAAGGTTGTCCCATCATCTAAGAACAACAGACCTCGCCTGACCACCCCATCTGAATCGACAATCATATCGCTAAATCCCACTCGGTCTGTTCCCTGCAAAGCCGGCGGGGCAGGAATCCCCCCTTGCTCGGGTTTTCCAAATTTTTTGACCATGAGGATTTCGGGGTGCTCTTTGAAAACCTGGTTTAATATCTGACGACCCGGTGGCACCTCGAGATCCCGATAGATATCGACACCGATGACTCGCGGACCATACGCCTGAATACCTGCTAATGCTGTGGCCAGAACTTCATCGGAAATGGGCCAATGACCTAGTACCTGAATATCTTGATCTGAAATGGTGACAAGAGTGATTGGAGGTGAGTCGCTTATGACAGGGGGTCGAAGCCGCAGCGACCAATCATAGGTTTCGAGTTCCAGCCCTTCGAGAACGCCTTCGCTTCGCAACCCCACAACACCTAGCACGACCAGAAGCGTGATGATCATCGCGTTAAAGATGGGAGAACGACGAAGGAAATTCCCCACAAAGATCCCCATAACAGTTGAAATGCGACAGAATGGAAGAGGAAACGGGGAGATATCTTCTCAGGCGGTTTATGAATGAGGCGCGAGAGAATGTGCGTGTCTTGAGAAATGTATGGAGCAGAACACAGTTTCGAGCCTTGGAACCCTAGATTCAAGAATCATAAAATGTCCTTCTCCAATGACAGCCCTCGAGACATCCACCCTTTGGCAAGGGTAGCAAAATCATGAAACAAAATCCTATATGATTCCTGAAGGTCTCAACTAATTTGAGAGTGGGAATTTCGGCCTTCGCTATCTCGTTTTTCAGTTATCAAAAAACCTTTGTGCTGCTTAGAAAGTTTCAGTTGAAGAAGAGTCATTCTACAGCTCTATTTCTTGTCCTTCTTTCAAAACGGTCACATTCTCAATATCAAGCTCGCCGATTTCTTGATGAATGGCTTCACGTACGGTGGGCTTCATGTGATACACATAGAGTGGTAGATCCGGCTTGCCAATTTTTCGGTATTCCTGAACGAGCAGAGTTGGAGTGAGGTGCTTACTTTGAATGGCAATATCCATCATCGCATCAGGGAAGGAGACTTCGATAAAGACTCCTTTGAGATTGGGGGTCCGTGCAGCGACTTCCCAAATTTCTTCAGTATGATGCGTGTCGCCACTATAGATCCATGCGGCGCTGTCATCTCGAATGACAAAACCCACTGTTTCCACCGTATGATTCACAAGAACAGGCGTCACAGTGATTCCATTTGAAAGCCTCGCCTCCTTTGTAGCCTCAAGGCTTTGTGAACGAAGAATGGCGTTACCCCGTCCCTGAAGATCAAAGAAATTTGGAAAAACGATGTCATTGAAGATATGCGTTTGAAGTCCCTCGATAACCGATGGCACGCTCGACACAACCACTTGGTGGTCAACCAGCCCAAATAAATTATCGACTAAAGGCGGAATGTCTTTGATGTGATCAAGATGCAAATGAGAGAGAAGTATGTGCTTCACACATTGTTGCTCCTCTAAAGTGAGAGCAGAGGCCAACGTGCCGGCATCAATCACAAGTTCATCGTTGACGAGAAACCCAACGCTCCGACAAATCGTTGAGCCCGCCCGCCCTCTTACCAGCAAATCCGAGCCGTGCGCCCCCAAAACACGAATTTTCACAAATCGTTCCTTTTACATAGCAGAAACATCTGGGATGTTATCCTTGGGTTCCTCGTGAGCTGAATCCGAATGAACCATCATACCTTGCAGCCGTGACCTATCGTCATTCCTCAGAAGCACTGATTTCTATTTTTTTAATAGTGGATTTTCTGATGGACTCTCTGCCAATGAATTCTTCCTCGTCAGTGGCATGGGAGACTGACAAAGAGATTACATCCTATCTTGTGAGAATTGGTGAAATAAAACAACCCTTGCCCCACTCACGTCTTGACGAGCCCATTGGATTGTTAGAAGGAAACTGACTTGATTGAGGTGATCGAGTAGGAGAAATTCCCATTGGCCTTGATACTCACCCAGACAGCCGGACACCAGGAAAGATCCTTCTGGCGTCCACCTTGCCCCAAGCCATAACGATCTTGGATAACAAGAAGACCACGAAGCCAAATTACGGCTTTACCTCCCAAACTGAATCCACGAAATTGGCATGGACATCAGAAAGATGCGTCACAACCTGATACCCACTCTTTTCAGCCAGCAATTCAATTTCGGCATGGGTGTACTTGTAGGAATGCTCTGCTTGTATCGCTTCCCATGCGTCGAAGGAAAATTCCTTCCCTAATGCCTTAATGAGCACCACCTGCTCACGAGTACTGTAAATGTGACTCTCGACGGCATGTGTTCTTGGATTGTATGACCCCTGTTGAACGAAATGCTCTTTCAGAAAATTTGCCCCAAGCTTTTGATTCAGAATATCCAACAAATGAAGATTGAATCGTTCAAACACCCCGGTTGAATCGTTATAAGCGGCATATAAAGTCTTTGGATCCTTCATAAGGTCAAACCCAATCATGACGTAATCGCCAGCATTTAAAGACTCGCCTAATTTTCGAACAAACTGCTCTGCGACAGGCAACTCCATATTCCCAATGGTCGAACCCAGAAAAAGCACAATGTTTCGCACACTGGAATTTGAACTTATCTGACTCAGTCCATCAAAATAGTCGGCGGCGATTCCTAGCACCGACATATTGCTCTGTGAATATCGTGACTCCAAGGCAGCGACGAGATTCTTCACAGCCCCCTCAGAAATATCGATCGGGACATATTCGAACGTCAGTCGGTTTTGGATAAGGTGTTCAAGAAGAATTTGGGTCTTCTCTCCATCTCCAGCTCCCAGCTCAATGACTCGGAACGCAGTCTTTGATAGCAAATCAGAGATAGCTTGCTTATGACGTTGGAAAATCTCAATCTCACATTGAGCTGGATGATACCCAGGCAATTGAGTAATCTCCGTGAAGATCTCGCTGCCAAGATCATCATAGATCAACCACGAAGGTAGGCGTTTCGGTACCCTTAAGAGTCCTTCCAGCACAGCTTGAGCAAACTGGGCGTCGGATGATGATTCGGCAGTTCCCGAGCGCATATTTTGATAGTCAAATGACATAAATCTCCTTCTTGAGCCACCGTAAACCCTTGATAGCGTTCAATATTTGATCACCTTTCTCATGACTTGCTAGAATGGGGCATCATCCTTGGCTACACACCCATTATAGATTAATCGTCCGCTCATGAATATTTCTCCCTTATCGACACTGACTGACATCAATTTCGGTGAAGCCGAAGAAGCGTTTACCAAAATACTCCAGACTGAGGATCTCGATCAGCATATAGCTGACGCACCCGAAGACCTCGAACCATTTGAACAGACCCTGGAATTGGCGATGCTGGAAGCCTACCAGGATCTGACGTCGGCGCCCAACGCCCACCTCTTCCTCCAACGAATTTTATATCGAATCAATCGATTAAAACTGTTCTGGTATGACGATCTTGAAAATTACGCCAATGAGAACTCCGTGTTTCTCTTTTCCCTGCGGGCAAAGATTGAGACGGCGTGGCAAGACTGGGAGACTCGGAATATTCAGATTCCTGTATTAAAAGACTTAGACGTCGCGACGGCGCTCCATGAGCGCACAGCCGAAGATCTTGAACCTGAACCATCTGCGACTGGACTATACTTCCGCAACGAGATGTCCCAAGCCGGCTACCGTCAATTGCTGGCCATCACCTCCCTTGATGGATTGGTGGAAGCCAGCCAATTATCACGAGTCATTGGCGGGGTGGGGAATGAAATTCAAGCCATGCTCACCAAAATCCTTCTCGAGGAATATGGAGGAGGGAAATTAGCGAGAAAACATTCCTCCTTTTTTTCGGCCATGATGTCCGAGTTTGGCATGAACACCACACCAGAAGCCTATTTCGAAATCGTACCGTGGGAAGTACTGGCGAACATCAACCATAGTTTTACCATTTGTGAGCGGAAGAGGAATTTCTTACGGTACATTGGCAGTCTCCTCTACTTCGAAACCTCAGTTCCCGCGGCATTCCAGAATTACAAAATCGCAGGAGAACGTCTTGGTTTCAGCGAACACGCCATCAGCTACTGGGACATCCACATCAAAGAAGACCTTCGTCATGGGCAATGGATGCTGAACGAAGTTGCCCTTCCACTCAGTAGTCGCTACAAAAATTCGGCATGGGAAATCTTGTTGGGATACGACCAACAACGATTTCTCAGCACCCGCGCCAGCCAAGCCATCGCAAAATCTGTCCATCAAGCTGATAACGCGTAACCTCGCCCCCATCCTTCCACAGCTCACAGTCCGAGTATCGATGCTGAGCCGGTCGAACCATGCTCCAAACACGTCGATGATCTTGACCCTTCGTCAGGCTGCGATATGGATGGACAAGAATGAGAGAAACACTCCACCAGACAAGCCCAAACGCATTTGATACGAAGGCGTCCTATTCTTCCAATTATAAAAAAGAGTTGGTATAGTCCGGCTGCTACTACTCAAAAAAAGGAACGAAGACAGACACCGTGAACCAAAAAGTTTCTTCAGGATTCCGAAGTTGAGGAAAAACTGAATAGAGTACGTCCTGTATACGAAAACAACGGAACGCCAAATCATGTGCTGGATTGAGGTTGGCTATTCACCGAAGCATACGAGCCTTTGATGATGCATGTCGTTGCTCTTGAGAAAAAAAGAGTCATTCCTGAAAATGGAATGACAAAGATGAATGTCCTCGTGTATTAGCAGAAACATTCCAGGCGACCCTTCAACAGAATCCCGAGCGCTATGCCATTCACACAAACTGATCGCCTCATGTCCATTCACACCCCGCTCGGGGAAGACGCCCTGCTGCTTCAGGGGTTTACCGGCCACGAGGGCATCTCCCAATTATTTACATTCGACTTACATATCTTGCGGGAAGGCATCCCCATATTTCATGAAGACCTGGTTGGGGCCAACGTCACCGTTCAATTGATCCTAAGAGGCGATGAAACACGGTACGTGAATGGATACATCAGTCGCTTATCGACATCGGCTGGCGCACCGGGGATTTTTCATTACCAGGCCGAATTGGTGCCGTGGCTGTGGTTTCTCACCCAAACGGCGGATTGCCGGATCTTTCAAGAGAAAACGGTGCCGGATATCATCGAACAAATTTTCAAAGAATACGGATTTACCGACTATAAACTCCAATTGGGATCCTACGAACCACGAGAGTACTGTGTGCAATATCGGGAGACGGATTTCCAATTTGTGTCACGGCTGATGGAGCAATATGGCATCTTTTACTTTTGGGAGCATGAAGAAGAGAAACACACCTTGGTCATAGCCGATGCCTCCTCCTCACATCAGCCAGTTCCCTTTCAGAGTACAGCCAGTTGGGAACCGGCGGGATCGGCTTCGTACGAAGAAGATGTGATCACCAGTTTAGATTTTGCGAAGGATTTTCGGCCGGGCAAAGTCACTCACCGAGGCTTTAATTTTAAACAAAGCCCTTCGGGTCGCCACAGTGCGCATACTGAGCCTTCCATCATTGAGATTGCAGGCAACAGTGCCTTTGAAATCTATGATTACGAGGGAAAATACGACACGAAAAAAGCGGTGACATCCATTGCAAAAGTCCGGATGCAGGAAGAAGAAGCCCAGCAGTTTGTCATCACTGGCGCCAGTATGTGCAAAGCCTTTACTGCGGGATACAAATATACACTAGAGGGGAACCCCCTGCCGCCTCAATGGAATCAGGAATATGTGCTGACGTCGGTCCACCATCAAGCGTCCATGGGAAACACCTACAATCCCGGAGGGCCCATAGGCGGGGAAGACGGGGACCCGTCGTATACCAATACCTTCACCTGCATCCCATTCACCGTCCCTTTCCGTCCTCCCCAGCTGACACCCAAGCCTGTAGTACAAGGGCCACAAACCGCCATTGTAGTGGGGAAAAAAGGCGAAGAGATCTGGGTCGATAAGTATGGACGAGTCAAAGTCCTGTTCCACTGGGATCGTGAGGGCAAAGGGGATGAACAAAGTTCTTGTTGGGTGCGGGTGTCGCAATTGTGGGCCGGCAAACAATGGGGAGCCATGTTCCTGCCTCGAATTGGCCAAGAGGTAATCGTGGAATTTCTGGAAGGGGACCCTGATCGACCGATTATCACCGGAAGAGTCTACAACGCCGAGAACATCCCACCCTATGAATTGCCAGCGGAACAAACCAAATCGACAATCAAAAGCAACTCCAGCAAGGGAGGAAAGGGCTTCAACGAACTCCGTTTCGAGGACAAAAAGGGGGATGAACAGATCTTCATCCATGGAGAAAAGGATGAAGATATCCGCATCAAGAACGATGCTCGAGAATGGATCGGCAATGAACGCCACCTCATTGTCAAAAAAGACCAACTGGAATCAGTGGAGGGCGATCAACATTCCTCCGTCAAGGGCGACCGGCTAGAGAAAACGGAGGGCGACCACGGCGCATCAGTCAAAGGCGACCACCTGCTCACCATCGACGGCAGTGATCACCTGGCCGTCAAAGGCGATCTGAAGACGAAGGTCGATGGCGACGTCAACCTCAAGAGCGACTCGAATCTGAATCAAGAAGCAGGGATGAAGATCTCCATCAAATCCGGACAGGACTTCCATGGCAAGGCTGGGATGAATTTTGCGATGGATGCGGGCATGGCCGTCCACATCAAAGGCGGAATGACCGTCGTCATTGAGGGCGGGACGCAAATCTCACTCAAAGCGGGCGGTAGCTTCGTGGATATCGGCCAGGCGGGTGTCTCGATCTCCGGCCCCATGGTCATGATCAACAGCGGCGGCGCGGCCGGCTCCGGCAGTGGCAGTTCACCGACGGCCCCTGCGGCCACCGAGATCCCTGATCCGCCCAAGCTGCCCAAAGAAGCCGATAAGGCCAAACCCGGCAAGACGGCGGAGGCGCCGAAACCGACACCGCCCCCGAAACCCACAACCTACAGTGCCTCAGCGCTTGTCATGAAGCAGGCGGCCAAGGATGGCACGCCGTTTTGCGAAGAATGCGAAAAAGCCAAGCAGGAAGCGGCCGCCGGAGCTCAGGCATGAGCGCCATGCCTGCTTCTCTCTCCATCTCCCCGGAGGCTCGCGTACAAACACTCCTTCCACAACTATTTTCCGAGGAAGAAGACGTCCAGACCTATGCCGTGCTGGACGGCGCGTCGATCCCTGCGCTTCTCCACCAGTTGTACAGCGAGCACAGCCTGGAATTCGTGTGCCTGATCCGCGGCGAACTGGAGCCCGACATGGCGGAAGTGGCGCCCTATCTCGTGCACCTGGAACGGGAGGCACCCTTGACCAAGTGGCTTCTGAAAAAGGGATGGGGAAAGCATTGGGGCATCTTCGTCCAGGTCAACGCCGATCTCAAAACCGTCCGCTCCCATTTTCGGAAGTTCCTCAGGGTGAAGGATCCTGAGGGCAAGTACCTCTTTTTCCGTTACTACGACCCACGCGTATTGCGGGTGTTTTTACCGACGTGCAATGCAGAGGAGTTGGGAGTGTTATTTGGGCCGCTGAGCCTCTATATGTGTGAGGATGACAAACCGGACACGTTGATGGTGTACAGCATGGTGGGCAAGGAGCTGAAGACCAAGGCGATCAGTGGAGCGGGAAACAACGTAAACCATCCTGCATAAGGCAACGGCAGGTATTACGCCAACGGGTCAACTCGGAAGAACGCCAAGGATGCGGCAAGATCGAAAAGGACAGATGAAGGTCTTGGAGCAAGACTTGGACGGAGACTTTGAAGAGCGAGCGGTATTGGTAAATTCCAACGTTCCTCCATATGCAGATTCCCAAAACATTTATCTCTCATTCTCCCAGGTCTTTGGCCTGTTGATAGGATAAGCATCAAGGAAACACTGATAAAATCACAGTTTATCACGGTAACGAAAGCGGTATTCGAGCGCTTAACTTGCGCTATTGATGACCCAGAACGTTTACTCGGCCAGCCGGGCCGCGACACCTAGAGGCAAAAAATGCTGACTATCCGCCGAGATCAAATGCGACGTCTTGACGAAGCTTACTTCGAGTGCTGGATGATCAGCCATTTGCAGCGCTGTTTTCAACGCTGCCAGCAGTCAACGGAGTCCGCACTGCGCGCCTTTATCCGCGTAGGTATCAACCGAGCTCGAGTCCATGATCTGCCGATAGGGCCGAGTATGTGTCAGTTCATCGATCTGATGATGATTTTTGGGAGCAGATTCGATCGCGACCCCCGATTACCGTGGGCCGGCCAAGCGCTGGCAGAGCCGGGGCCGCCGTTACGCCGCGCGGCGAGACTACGCAAGGCGGCACTGGATTATCTGCGCGGGCGTCATCGTGATTCTGAAACGCAACCTGTTAACAAAGGCATTTTAACGTGAGCTGCCCGTGCCCAAGTTGCAACAATGCTGATGCGGAAGTGTGTCCCATTTGCGATGAAATAGAATGCACGGCGTGTGGCCTGGAATGTGCGTGTGGGGATCCCTTCGAGTGGTCTTCAGAGGAAGAAAAAGAAGATCCTGGACAGGATGCGGAGGAGAATCCTTTCGGGCTAGATGAAAAAACCGTCGAGGTATACCAACAGACGGTTGAGGACTCAATAAACGCGCCAACGGACAGCGGGGCCAAATGCGACGCCTTAACCCCTAACGCTGCAGAACAAAAATTAGACAATCAGGTTGTCAAAGTCGAGGTCATTGAGAAAATGGATTGGAGCTATGGAGGCGATACGGAAACTTATGCCCAGAATGACATCAAGTTTTTCATTAATATCGTCGAAGATTCTGATCCCTTTTTAAGGATCGAGCTCAAAGAGAAACAACAAGATAAGATTCATTGGCATGTTTATGAAGACAGCAAGGATTGTCTCAAGTATGACGGATCTGAGGGGAGGAATACGAATTTTAAGGATGAGAATGAAAAGCCATACCCGGAGAAATTGGGCGTGGCAACCAATCCAATTGCAAGTCTATCTAAGATCACTGCTAACCGCTATGGTTTTCGCTCGTGGTGTGAAGGGCAGCAGCCCAAAGTGGAATCTCGTCACAAACTCACTGTTTGGCAAAAGGTGTACTGTCGTGTATTCGCTTACGAGGAAGCTGACGAGAATGCCATCCAATCCGCCATTGACGCGGTGCGTGAAATATTACAAGAAGTCTGTATCGATCTGGATGTCATTGGCGACTTGTACGATTTAGAAGATGCTAGGCTGGTCCTTCTAGGAGCGGATACCGACGGTCTCCCCACTAGAATAGTCAGCCAGGTGAAAAAGTTAGAACCCAAAATAACCGAAGATAACACGCTAGCACTAGTTTTTGTCGGTAAATTTGGCGAACCAGCAACAAAAGGCCAATGGGCGGAACAAGTGGACCACGGAGGAGAAACCATTGAGACCAAGATCGAGTTCACGGATAAGAATGGCAAAGTCATTCTTAACCGCGAAAAAGAGATCATAGTCAATGCGTTCCTGAGTTACGACCAGGGCGCAAAAACTCCCGTAGTGCAACTCGACGAAATTGATTACAAGCATATCCCTGCGGATATTCCCAATATGGTCGATGCCGTGCAGGTGAATTGGCCTTATCAGGAGTGGCTGAAAACGTTGCCTGAAAACAACGACGTACACGGCACGAAACTGGATTCGGTTTTTATTCAAGTTGTTGGTGAAGGGATCGGGGTCAGTACGCTGGGAATCAACCAGGGGACGACGCCGATGGTCATGTGCCAGACACTCGGCCGAGAGAAGTCATGGATTCAAGCCAACCTCGCCCATGAGATCGGGCATGCGTTAGGCCTAACCCTTCGCCACGCCGCTAATTGGTATGAAAAAGACGGACCCCACTGTAAATCTGGAACGCCTCGTTACGGGGTACCCCATGATTGGGACGAGAAGCAATTGCAAAAATTCGAAAAAGAAGGCTGCATTATGTTTCAAGAGCTGGTATGGAATAAGCTGAAAGGAAAACACATTCTGCCGAAAAATTACTGCCCTGAGTGCAAGATCGCGTTGCGCAAGTTTACCCATTCGGCGATTGAAAAGTGGAAATGGACTGAGTAAGGTTTTATATGGCTAGGTCAGCGGTCATTTTGTCTTTCCGCATGTCTGGGGTCATGCCTGAGTATTGACTTATTATCTACATGCACCGGACAAAGGGGACAGGTGCAACCGCGAATGACACAAGATTCCCGCCCCGCTCCACCCGCATTTCCTCGAGTCCCGCTCGCTCCCACGCGATCCACCGTCTGAGAGAGGTCCCGATGCGGTTCACACCCGCACTATGCTCATAAAGCCGGGGCACCTTCTCTGCGCACCGCTCCACCGTCTGCCGCGCGATCGCCAGCCCTGCGGCCGAAAACCGATAGCCCAGGAAATCGAACCCCCGCGCGATCCGCCCGATGATGGTCTTGTCCGGGTGCTGTACCCCGCGTATGCGGCCATCATCTGATTGATAATGACGGAGATCCCGTCTTCGTCTGCCAAGGAAACTCGGTCTTGGTTTGGTAGAACTGCACGGATATAATGCGGACGTTGCGCTGAGTCCGTTAATAAAGCGAGATGTGAACTATGTATGGCCAGGATAATAGCGCTAGAAATTCATCTGGTTGTTGCGAAACCGTCATTCGACATACTCCAGCCATTTCTCGGTCTGGACAAGAATGAGGCGAGCCAAAAAAAATGGACATGAGGAAGTTATGACCGGGGCAATGAAGGAGGCTCTATGGGGCAACTCGTAACGGCCGGTACCATGATGATGTGTAGTTTTGGGGTGGCTCCCAGTTCGTTGATCGTGTTGCCGCAGAACAAGACCCTTGTCGGTACTCCTGCTGCCACGATTATGGATAACAAGCCCATCGTGAATATCCCCCCTTTCGCCATGTGCACGTCCATTGCCAATCCCACGGTGGCCGCAGCGACAACCGCCGCCCTTGGGGTCCTGACGCCCATGCCCTGTCTCCCGGTGATCCCTGCGCCCTGGGCGCCTGGCTCTCCTACCTTACTGATCGGCAACATGCCGGCGCTCAATAATACGTCCAAGTGCATGTGTACCTGGGGCGGCGTGATCCAGATAACGGTTCCCGGCCAAGTGACGACGTTGGTGCCTTGACGGCCTACAAGATCTTACCTGCCATCTTTCGCTTTCCTCCTTCGCCCTGCCTTCGTCAGTTTTTTCTTGCGTAATTTTCCACGTAAACCCTGTTACGCTTGGGAATGTTGAACAAAGCCAGCAGCGACGTTCTCGCCATTTTTCATGCTCACGATTTTCATCTACGCTCCACGCACCAAGATAGCTACGGCCTTGCTGGACGAACTTTTTGAACGTTCCCTCTGTGCAATAACGACGATTTTTGGCGATTCAACGCGAATTATTCACCAGCACCATTACATAAGGGTGTGTGGTCACGTGCGAAGGTCGTGACGACGTTGCTATGGTGTCAATGATGGCCTCTTCAATACCGTCTGTTGAATGAATCGGTGCAGGTTCCCATCTGATACGGAGGTTTAGGGGTGAAGCAAACGATTGATCCTGAGCGGCACGGCCTTGGGAATTAGGCCCAGGATGTTGGACGGAGGATTTCGTCTCCTTCCACGAAAAAATCTATGGCAGGCCCCTGGCTCTGGAACAGGCAGCTGGTTCCTTCGATTGTTAGGGCAGCCGCGTGCCATAGGTATTGTCCTGTTGTTGGGCTTGCTCGTCGTTCGTGTCTGGGATCCTCCTCCCGTCTCCTCCCTTCGCCTCAACGTCTTTGATTATTACCAAACGATTCAACCCAGGCCCTCCCTACCCAGCAACATTCTTGTGGTCGATGTGGATGAGCCGAGCCTTGCCCGACATGGCCAATGGCCTTGGCCTCGAACGCTGTTAGCTCAATTAGTCACGAACCTCTTCGAGGCCGGTGTCGAGGCGGTCGCGTTCGATATCGTGTTCGCCGAGCCAGATCGAACGTCCCCACCACGACTTGCTGAGGAAATCCTTGGGTTGGATGAGCAGACGAGGAATCGACTACGGACGATGCCCGACCATGATGTGCTGTTTGCTGATACTTTCAAGAACCACTCTGTGGTCGTCTCAGGTAGTGGCTTATCAACCCCCAGCCCTACGGATCATGGTCAACCACCCAGAAAGCCGCCCATTGTTGAGATTGGCACAGATCCACAAGCTCACCTTCCATCGTTCCAAGGCTTACTCCGTACAATCCCGGTATTAGAGCATGCGGCGTCCGGGCACGGGATCATTTCACTCACCCCCGAGCCAGACGGTGTCGTCCGGAGGGTTCCTGCTTTGCTGCGTGTCGGATCGGATGTCTTGCCGACTCTGAGCCTCGAACTCCTGCGTGTTGCAACTAAAGAATTGAACCTTTCGGTTTATACGAACCATGCCGGAATAGAGAGTGTGGCTCTCTCACAGATTCGGATTCCCACCGATCGGCTTGGGCGCATGTGGGTTCATTATGCCGAACCCAATTGGAATCGTTTTTTTTCTGCAGCGGACGTCCTGGATGGGACAATCTCCGCTCAAAATCTGACTGGAAAGATCGTCCTTATCGGAACCTCCGCTGTTGGGCTGGGCGATATTCACGTCACTCCCATCCATGGCTCGCTTCCCGGGGTCGAGGTCCATGCACAAATCCTCGACATGATGTTGACCCAATCTTTCCTGACTCGCTCACATTTGGCCATGGTTCAGGAACTGCTGACAACGTTGGTGTTGGGCTTGTTCGTTATTTTGGTGGTCCCCTTTTTTGGTGCCGTCGGTACGTTACTGATCAGTGCATTGGTCGCAGTTGGTCTGCTGGCCACCTCCTGGTATTGGTATACGAACCATGGCGTGCTCATTGACGTGACCTTTGGCGCGATAGGGCTCTTCGGTCTCTATAGTGTCCTGAGTTTTCTGAACTACGTTCGCGAGGAACACACCCGGCAACACATTCGAATTGCGTTCAGCCGCTATGTGTCGCCCATGCTGGTGGAAAAGCTGACCCGCCAACCTGGTCATTTGAAACTTGGTGGAGAGACGAAGGAGATGACCCTCCTCTTTTGTGATGTGCGAGATTTTACCAGCATTTCTGAGCGGTTCCAGTCCGACCCGCAGGCGTTGACCCAACTCATTAATCGTCTGTTTACGCGGTTGACCGAGGCCATCCTGGTCCATGATGGGACCGTCGATAAGTACATGGGTGATACCATCATGGCTTTTTGGAATGCCCCTTTCGATGATGCTGATCACGCCGCCCATGCTTGTGCCGCGGCGCTGGACATGCTGAAGAAGCTCGATCTTCTTAATAAGGCACAAGAAGCAGAGGCCCTTGCTAGCGATACGCCGGTCTTCTCTCTCAAGATTGGCATTGGAATTAATACGGGGTCCTGTGTCGTTGGCAACCTCGGGTCTGAGCAACGCTTTAATTACTCGGTGTTGGGGGATTCCGTGAATATTGCCTCTCGCCTAGAAGGCCAATCGAAAGTGTATGGAGTCAGTATCGTTGTCGGTTCCCGAACGGCTGATCTCATCCGCGATCGTTTTGCCCTCTTGGAAGTAGACCGAGTCCTCCTTAAGGGCAAAGAGGATTCGGCTAGAATTTTTGGGGTGCTTGGTGACGAAGCGCTTGCTCAGGATTCACACTTTCAGGCCTTGGCCGAGGCTCATGCGGCCATGCTTTCCGCCTATCGTCTTCAGCAATGGTCCCAGGCGGAAACTTTTTTAGATAGCTGTCGGATCAATCCTCATGCGCCGAGTGAACTGTACATGCTCTACACCACACGTATTGCCCACTATCGGCATCAACCACCGCCCTTGGAGTGGGATGGCGTGTTTGTGGCCACGAGCAAATAGTTTGATGAGAACCGCATCAAAAGAAGCCATTGTTTTTTGGGGGGCGGACTCCTCAGCCTACGATCCTCCCGTATGAGTGGATGAAAAAATAGCTCTCATTTGATTAAGAAACAAGAACACCTGACTGATGGATATTTTATTTGCAGCTTATGTTACTCTTTCAAAAAAAACCCTCATTCTTTTGCAACATGGGTAGTTGAAATACTGACATAAGAAACATCCGAGGTAAAAGCCTCTGGTATGTTAGGTGCCTCTTTGTGAATATGATGAGCTAGGATCGGGGTCTGAATAATTGAGAATGTTCCATTGGGTATTGATGAGTAAAGGGAAGGCGAGCATATGGAGGGTCGGTGTGATCGTTCTCCTCGTCTTGCTGGTTCCTGCAGGAGTCGTTCTTGGCAATGAAGGCGCGATTGGCATTGTTAAAGTTGCCAACGGGAACACCTTCATCAACAGAGATGGACAACGGAGCCTTGCCAAACCAGGGGATGCGTTGCTTCAGCATGACGTGATTGAAACCGCCGAGGATGGTTCTTTGGGCGTGACGTTTAAGGACAATACAAGATTATCTCTTGGCCCTAATAGCCGAATCACGGTGGATGAATTTACGTTTAAGCCTGGAACTCGAGAATTCTCATTCGTCACAAGGATTACGCGGGGTACCCTTCTCTACCTGTCTGGGTTAATGGCCAAGCTATCCCCTGAATCGGTCTCCGTGAAAACTCCAGTGGCCACTATTGGTATACGAGGCACTCGATTCCTGGTTCAAATTGATGAAGACGATGCAGACCATCAACCATAGAATGCAGAAAAACACACTGCTTGATGAGGTTTTTTGTCAAAGGAACACCATGCTGTCGGCTTGCATCCACTTGATCAATCGAATTCCGGGAAACCTTCTGCCCAAGTGTGTATTGTTCTCACTGCTTATTCTCGGCGGCTGCACCACCTCCAGCCCTCAAGAAATGGCGATCGTCCCAGATCCGCCGACTCCCCCGGTGTTACGTCCCTCCCTTATAGAAGGGACAACCGACGTGACGGGTACCGCCATTCCGAAAGCGATGGTGAAGGTGTTCCTGGACAGAAAGCAGGTGGCCTCGGGGATCACAACAGAAAAGGGAACCTTTGTCATCGAGGTTCCTCCTATGGAAGCAGACCAGGACGTTGCTGCCACTCAATCCTCTGCCGGCTTGGAAAGTCCTTTCTCCTCCATCGTCGTGGTGGAACCTGCCGTCCTTACTCAGATCACCATCGGGCCTTCATCTGACACAACGATAGAGCAAGGTCAGGCCCGTCACTTCTCGGCCAAGGGAATGTTCTCTAATGGGCGAGTAGAAGAACCCTTGGTGGGAGTGTCGTGGAATACTGATGATGCGGCAATTGCGAGGATCGAGCTGAGCGGGCTGGCCACGGGGGTCGCGGTTGGAAGAGTGAAGATCCAAGCCAGCCGCGCAGCGATTCAATCAACCCCGCTGACCTTGACGGTTCAGCCGGCCCCACCAAGGGTGACCAGCGGCCTACTTGAGGGCGACACGGTCGTCCGTGGTAACGCTCAGTCCGAGGCAAAGGTGCAACTATTGGTGAACGGACTGCTCCAGGGTGCACTGGTACAAGCGGACTCTCAGGGGGGATGGCAGATTACGGAACTGGCTCCTCTCCGTCAGGATGACCACGTGACAACCATCCAAACAATAAACGGGGTCAATAGCAACGTCTCTCCGACAGCCCGTGTCCATCCTAATCAGCCGCCCCTCCTCAACCCAATTGGCAATCAACAGATTCAGTTAGGGAACACCTTGAACCTCTTATTGACTGCCACCGATCCTGAAGATGCCGAACTCACGCTTTCGGTTCCCTCACTGCCACCGAATAGTACTCTGAATCAGGCAACTGGGGAATTTACCTTCACCCCTACTGCGGAACAAGCCGGCACCACGATTGTGACGTTTCAGGTAAGTGATGGATGGTCGGTTCAGGAGGAACAGGTTTCAATGACAACATTTATCGCCAAGAATATTTTTATCCTCCTCGACAACCCTGACGGTTCCGTGGGTCAGATTCAGATAACCAATGCGCAAGGGACGCAAGTTCTTGATACACCTAATCAGGCTGTAGGCATTCACCATGTGGGCGAAGCTCCTGGTAGGTCATTCAAGGTCGAGAGGGAGAAGATTGACGAAATATTCGAGAGGACCATGGAAGCTGAACCGGAAGCTCCGCTCAAATTTATCCTCTATTTCGAAACGGAAACGACCGAACTCTCCGAGGATTCCAGGCAACAGTTTCCACACATTCTTTCAGCTATTGCTGAAAGAGAGGTGCCCGATATCGAGATCATTGGTCACACGGATCGAGTGGCCAATGAGACGTATAATGCCAGATTATCTCTGGAACGGGCCAAAGTTGTTCGTGACGCCATCGTGGCCAGTGGTGTAGACCCTCAGGTGATACAGCTATCGGGACATGGCGAAAATAACCTGTTGGCGAAAACCCCCGACGGAGTTTCCGAGCCTTTGAACCGCCGAGTGGAAGTGATGGTCCGATGACCAACATCTCGCGAAAATGGGCGTTCGATCTCAGTCTTGAAATTCCCTCCTGCACACACGACGACGAAACAAACCTCTCAAGCGCATCTGATATGAGCAGCATGACGTTCAAGCTTTTTGGATTGCGTCTCCCAAGCTCGTCAGTGTGACGATTAATTTACGACACAATGGCCCTTACGACCTGCCTTCAGAACTGAGGGGGGCGAACAACATTCGCAAGCCAGACTCAACATATCCCTCCCTGGATTCTCTCCCCCTTCAATGCGTATTTACCTAAACACACAATCTTCCTGTTCGGCTAGATCCTTTCTAACAATCCACGGCAAATAACTTATCGACCGCAAGAGAGCTGTCAGGCTTGCTTCATTGGTGTGTCTTGAAGAGTGCAACAATAGGCAATTAAATTTTCAGCGTTTGGCCTTCTTGGAGGATGGTAACATCTGGAATATCTCGTTGCGCCATTTCATGCATGATTTGTTGTTGCACGGTGGGTTTGATGTGAGAGACAAAGAGGGGCAGGTCGGGCTTACCTATTTTCCGATATTCCTTGGCAAGTCGTTTTGGTGTGACGTGTTTACTTTGTATCGCTTTGTCTAACATGGAATTCGGAAAAGAGACTTCAATAAACACCCCTTTAAGGTTAGGGGTGCGAGCAGCCACTTGCCAAATTCCTTCGGTATGATGCGTATCACCACTATAGATCCATGCCGTCGACTCATCTCGAATGACAAAGCCCACGGCTTCAACCGCATGATTGACTGGTATGGGCATCACGCTGCCCCCACCAGACACTGAAACTTCTTTATGCGCTTCGAGGCTCTGCGCTCGTAAAACTGAATGCGGTGCACCCTGGAGATTGAAGAAATTCGGAAAGACCCTGTCGTTAAAGACATGCTTTTGTAGCCCCTTAAGCACCTATAGTAAGCTTGCTACCGTTATTTGGTGTCTACCCTACCGTCAGATTGTCGACGAGCGGCGGAATGCCTTTGATGTGATCATGATGGAGATGTGCCAGGACAATATGCTTAACCCGTTGTTGTTCTTCTAACGCTAGACCAGAAGCCACCGTGCTGGCATCGACCATGAGTTCGTCATTGACGAGAAACCCCGCACTTCGACTGATGGTTGATCCGGCTGGTCCTTTTACCAGTAAATCCTACCCATGTGTCCCCCAAACGTGGATTTTCATGGTTTGGTGCTTTCAATAAATGGTTTGGCGGGAGTCGAGGAACTGACGCTTCTGCTCTTCGGTAGATAGAACGTCATCTGCCAGCACATGGTAGAGGTGGTCGAGGCTCCTGGCCGCCTTGACCGCCTTCTTCACAAGGATGGGCGCTAGTGGGCCGATGTAGTTGGCCAGTTGATTGGCCGCCTGAACCAGCGGTGTTTCTTCGAGTAGAGCACCAGGTGCTAGGCCTCCAGCCGGAGTGGGGCTTATCTGATTCGTGGGCGTCTTCGCAGTCGCTACTTCGCTATTGGCCTTGCCTTCGGGCACGATCTCGTAGACCGCGTGCTGGCGCACGTGCTTGTCCGCGTGGATCCCGAGATAATTGAACATCGTTGAGTCGTACTCCGAGACACAGCTCACCACTTCGTAGAATGATCGCGAGATGAGCAGCTGGTTGGGTTTGGCGAAGTCCATGATTCGTTGTGCGACGTTGATCCCGTCACCGATAACATACTTCTCGCCCTGAAGCTCCACGCTCTTTACCGAGCCCAGGTTAATCCCCAGTCGGACATATGGTAAGCGTTTGGGGTTTCGGCGTGACTGCGGAAGGCCTCGCACAGACTGATAGCCACGGGCATGATCTCCTCCGGATTCCCAAGTTGCAGGTCACCATGCCAACGCCAGCATCCAACGTGATGCACTCGTCGAACGTGAGATTCGACGGGCCTTCGTCAATAAGAATGTTGAAGTGTTCGTGCACGGCCATTTGGCGTTCTACCGAAAGCTTGGAGAAGCTTATGATCTTCAAGAATAAGACGTTGTAAAATCAGATGCAGTGTATTTTGCTCCAGAGTTTGCCCCTACCCCCCTTGGCCTTAGTCGCTGAGCATCTTCCAGCCTTCTCGAGGCTCTTGCGCATACGACTGAAGGACTGGGAAAGCTCGGCGATTTTATCCTTGCCATCGGTGGCAAACTCATGGACGTCTAGCTTGCCCTGCTGACCTTGTTGGCGATCTCCGCCATCGCTTTCACGCGCTGGAGAAACATCTGGCGTAGCATTAGATTGATCAGCACGAAGAGCGCCGCAAAGATCGCGACCAGCGAAGCGATGAAGGTTATAGATGCCTGCTTCGTCTTCGCCAAAGGTAACGAGAGCCGTACGCTCACAATCTGACTCCCAACGATCTCGTTGAGCTTCCTGCCAAACCCGTTGGTAGTCCCATACAGCTTGATCATCGTGCCCGAGTCTCTGTCGATCGTACTGGGGGGGGGGAGGCTGCCTTCGTTGGTGATCTGGATAGGGCGTGCAAGTTAGAGAGACGTGACGGTGGGTGCCTCGCGCTTGCTTACGATCTGTTTCACCTTCGGATCGTTACGGAACCGCATGATGCTGTCACTCTCCCAGTCCGTGGCTTTGTCACACGGATTCGTGGGGTTGAGCGTTCCTTCCTAATACATGTCTTCGGGATTTTTTTTTCTGGTGGGTGAGAAAATTTTCGATTGCGGCCTAGGTAGGCACGCTTTGAAGGAGAAACTTCCTTTCGAGCTGTGTGGCGAGGAGCGGCTTGATTTCACAGACGGTGTAACCACGGATGGACAGGTCCTCCTCCATCATCATCCTCGCATGGATAACCACTTCGATTCTGGCGTTGTTGTGGAGCAAGTTGTGGGACGTGAAGCCGACGAGCAACTGGCCGATCAGAAAGACCGACACCAACACGGCATTGAACTTCGCCATAATCATCAGGCTTACTTCCTCTCGTCGAAATCCCCAGCATCAATCAAGCGTTTGGAGCCGATATTATTTAATGAAACAAAGAAGCGGATACTGGGAACACGACGTCCCACACCAAACCTATGCGGCCATATAAATAATTCATAAGTAAAAATAATCCTACACTTCACGGATAAAATGTCTAGGCCCCTACGCGGGATGGTGTCATCGTCCATCCGTCAAAGGACAGACCGTCGAGAACACGCGAAACAGTCGACTCTCAATGGACGAGGTAAATAAATGTGAAACGGCGTGACCAAGGTCCGAGTCAACTCGCATAGCCATTATGTTATTTTTTTTCAATCTGAATAAGGAAATCACGACAGAACATGGACGATGGGGGCTTCACAATCTCAACACCAATATAGAGAAAGCCCCTTGAAAGCTATCTTTCAAGGGGCTTTTATGAAAGTGGCTCCCCGGGCAGGACTCGAACCTGCGACCATTCGGTTAACAGCCGAACGCTCTACCAACTGAGCTACCGAGGAACGAATATATTTTGGCTTAGTTTTTCTTCTCGTTGATTTTAGCCGGACTTTAATTTTTCTTCAAGAACCCCAGTAAGGTTTTTGATGTTTATTCTTCAAAATTGAAAATCTGCTGAATCTTCTTCACCCTCATCTGCCTCCGATGCGCCACCCTCTGAAAGATTTACAAAATGCCTGCCCCAGGATAAATAGATATTCGCACTATCCTTCATGGCATCGGCTCCGTTTATGAGCTTGGTGATAACCTCTTCATCTCCACCAGCTATTTCCATCTCTTTGGCTTTAACCTCAAGTGAGGCATGGAAATGCTTCATTTGGTTGGCCAAAGCATTTATTTGTTCACGAAGATCATCAGTCATTATGGCGTTCCTCTCCTGAACATCTGTCAGGCAAATTTTTCAGCTATTAACTATGGCCAAGATCAAAAAAAAGCCCTGCGATCTTCATCTACTAAGAGAAACATCGCAGGGCTTATCAAATAAAAGAGTTTACCCCGAATAGGCTTGACCCAACTCTGCGGCTTCTCCAGCCTTATCCATTAAGGTCCCATCTGAATTCACAGCGACCATATCAATCGCCTCATGTTTAGCGGCGTCACACACCACTTTACACAACTCACACCCTTTACACCGATTAATAATGACTTCCGCCACCATTTTATCTGGATTCAGATCTAAAGTATTGGCTTCCGGACAATACATGATGCAAAGCCGACAGCCTTTTTTCGCGACACACTTTTCATCTGTTACGAGGGCAACATTATACATCTATCTCTTTCCTTCGCTAAGGTTCTCGGTATTACGCAGCCGCAGCTTCTCCAACCACTAATTCCACGTGATTTTTCTCAGCCCATTCTGCTGCAATTTCATAGGAAGCCTTCACGGTATCCAAATTCTTTTTTAATAACATTTCTTTCTTCGCAAACTTTTTCTTAATCGCTTCGTCCAGAGTTGCTGTACCACCAGATGCAACAAATTTCTTGCCAAATCGCTCCTGCAAAGCCAAATCCAAGCCTTCCATGGTGACACACTTGGTGATCCCTGCCACCGAACCAATCATGGTCATGTTTGTCGCCAGCTCAGTCCCGGCAACATCCATGGCGATATTGGTCCCTGGAATACTAAAGACTGACACATTCAGGTCTTTGAGTCGGGTCACATCTTCATCGGACAAGAGAGGCATATCAGTATTAATGATAACCAAACCACCCTCTTTGATCCCAGAATAAAATGGCATGGTGTAACTCTTCCCCATCGTAATGACTTGAGGATGAAACACTTGAATCACATCAGGAAACACGAGTTCACCACGGTCGTAAATTTTTCGCAGTCCAATTCTGCAATAGCTCTCAGCTGGCGCCATGCGTTTTTCTGCCCCAAAAAATGGATTCGAAATAGCAAACTTGCCATCTTTGGAAGCTGCCATCGCCATGACATGGGCCGCCGTTACGGCACCCTGCCCTCCCAGTCCAGACATTCGTATATTAATTCGACGTAAAATCATGTTATCGCTCCTCTTACTTATCCCACTGCTACTGTTTGGGAAGCCAATTGTCTTTTCGCTTCTGCTTTACGTTCTTTTTCTTTCGCGGCTAGTTCAGCAATTAATTCTTTGGCCGGCTCGCTGACAAATTCTTTATAAGCAAATCGCTCGGAAGGCTTTTCTGAATCTCGCATTTCCTGCAACCCTTCCATGCTATTTTTCCCAATTTCAAGAATACAAGGGGTATACATTTGCAAGTATGTTGGCCCAATTTCTCGAGCGATATGAACTGCATTTTTAATGACTTTTTCCACCAGATTCGGCTTACTCACTGTACAATTCACCACATAGTGGCAACCAGACTCACGAGCAATTTCCGGCAGACGAACTTTTTCAAAAGACTTTCCAACTGGGGCCATTTTGGCAACAAACCCCTTTTGCATCAAGCCGCTTTCTTGTCCACCCGTGTTGGCATACAGTTCATTATCAAAACAAATGGTCGTAAACTTCTCTTGCCGGAACCAGGCTTGGAGCGTCATATCCAACCCAATATCGACGGTGGCCCCATCACCCGCCAAGACAACCACATCTTTGACTCGATCTGGAAACCGGACACTCAAAGCTCGCTTTAACCCTGAAGCAATGGCGTTTTGGTTGCCAAACAAAGAATGAATGTTATGAACAGCTACATGCGGGAAGACCAAACTCGTACAGCCAGTTGATCCCACCATCACCGTATCTTCTGGGTTTGGAAGGGAGGCTAAGATATAGCGAAAGGCCATCGATTCTGGGCATCCGGCACACAGCGAATGCTCTTCGATCAGTTCCTTCGCGTTCCCAATATCTTTCCATCCTCGTTGCTCATTCCCGTACGTTGCTCGCTTGACCAAATCTTGGTACTCAGCAGGCATAATGTCATACAACTCTTCTGCAATCTTTATTCGTTCTTTACTCATGTGCTTCTCCTTATTTTTGTGATCTGTTCGAGAGCTAGATACCCTCACAGAATGCTATTTATAGGGTCAGCCTCGTCCAGCCAACGCAGGGACTTTCATGCCCAACACCGTTTTGATCTCCGACGCAATAATTTCAGGCGGCATGGTCATCCCACCACATACATGGGGACCTGCATGAACTCGTTCATTATTCGGAATAGTGGCACTCACTTCACGAGCGAGCCATCCTGTTACGTTGAACTCTGGAATAATAATATGCTTGGCATGTTTGGTGGCTTCTTTAATTTCCTCACCTGGCCATGGGCGCAATGTTTTGACCTTCACCAGCCCAACTTTAACACCTTCATCTTCCAATATCGCAATCGCTTCTCGGCTTTGCGAGACCGCTGTACCTGAAGCCACAATAACAACATCAGCATCCGTATTTTCAGTTTCAATCAATCCATTCATCCAGCGAATGGTGTGTTTTCTAGACCGCTCAATGGCCGCCCACACCTCTTGCTGCCAGCTTGCATGAGTGGCATAGCTGATATAGTTACTTTTCATCACAAATGGATCTCGCATCATACGAACTGGAGGGCATTCCATATCCATACATGGAACCGGTGACCGATAAGGATCATACGGTGGCAGACACATTTCTGTAGGAGTCAGATTAACCATATCTTTCGTGTGGGTCACAAAAAACCCATCACAGCATAAGGCCAGTGGCAAATGGACATCAGGCTCTTCCGATACCATATAACCCATAAGGATCCAGTCATAGAAATCTTGGGCTGTTTCCGCATGCCACACCAGCATTCCGGTTTGCATGAGATACGAAATTTCCAGGGTGTCAGGTTGAATCGACAGCGGAGAGTTAATGCCTCGGCAAGTTACAATCATCTGAATGGGTAACCGCGCTCCAGCCCACATAGGGAAATTTTCCATGGCCCGCATCGTCCCTGGCCCTGCCGTCGTGGTAAAGACCCTGGCGCCACCAAAAGCTGCTCCAGCACATTGCGACATGACCGCAAATTCACTCTCGCCTCTAAAATAATCGCCGATGTAGCCTTCAGCAAAGAGTTCCCCGCATAACGCAGCCGCTTCACTTTGTGGGGTGATGGGATACGCCACCATCATGTCACAAGAAGCTCGACGTACCGCTTCTTTTATGACTTCACTACCAGTATAAAACGAGGGCGTTCTTTCGGCCTCAAACATCATGTTCCAGGGGTCGGTGTAGACTTGGTCTTTTTTATTCTTTTGTCCTATAAACGAAGTTTGAGTGGCCATAAAGACCTCCTTATAAAACGCTTCAGGTGAGAAGGAAATTGCCTAGGTTGATGTTGAATATCAACATTACTTTATGATCTTAGCATTATTTCTAGATTATAATACATATATGAATTTTATTCAGGTGGAGGCACAGTCCCTTTCAATTTCTTAACCCAATCAGCCAATCTCCCTATTTTTTCGGCTGTTGCATCCCGAAACGAAAGCATCGCATCTTCGTGGCCTGCTTGAGCACACATGGCCACAGTATAACAGCTGGTTCCCCCTCGAATGATTTTAAGAGAGAGGTTGGCCTGATGACAATGCACTCCTACAAACATACAGGCATCAATTTTATTGTGCCAAATCGTGAGATTAGGATGATTCGGGTTAATTTCAATTTCTGGATTGATTTTCGGGTATTTAGGACGATAATCCGGCATAGGAATAAGCATGGCTTGCTGAAGCTTAGGATCGACACTGTCCTTAATCGTTTCATAAAGATGTCGAACAGCTTTGGCCTTTTTGGCTGCTTTTTCATTCCAAGCCCATAATACCAATGGACCAGGGAAAATAGTTGGGACCTTAGCCGCAAGAAATTCACGGGCAGCCTGTTCCATTGCTTCTTCTTCGGAAACAATTGACCCATGGATATGAGCTTGCCCAGGATCAGGCAACCGTATACCCATAGATGAGGCAGAAGGAGGCAAAAAATGCTCAGGACCGGGCATCACTCTATAGGTTGTCGTCATCGTCCTACACGTCTCCATTGTTCAAGAATGTGCACAAAAAACCCTTCATTCCATTCAAAGAATCTATCGTAATGGGGTTTGGGGAAATTCTCAATACTAAAAAAGACCCAGCAGCAAGAATACTTAGCCTTTTTTGAGAAGGCTTTCATGAGTCTTTGGGCCTAGACTATGATGTATCGGCCAAGAACCAAGCCAAGTATAGGAAGCCCCTGTAAATATTGTCAATTCAATAAAACATGGCTTACCGAGCTCTGATTTTCAAGACTTCATATTCCCAAGCGGCTTCTCCTTTAATTTCAGGTGCCACCGAAAAAGGCATCGTGACGGAGAAATCTCTCGATTGGACTCCTGGCACCTCCATGGGTAGAACAGCATGCTCTTGGCCAACGACTTCACAGGTTTTCCCATCACAGTCTTTAACCGTCGCCTGAAGCTGAATCGAAAGTATGGTATAGTCTTCTGCAAGATTATGAATGCGCCCAGCGACCACAAAAGAGCGTGAATTCAATCCTGGATGAACCTCCATTTCTTCGAGTTGGACCTGATCCACAGAAATCCGCTCAAATTCCAACTCTCGTTCCTGCGTATCCTGCCAAATGATCACTCCAACTGCCCCCATCAATACCACAAGCGTCACCCCAAGCGTGCGGCGAAACTTAGGGAAATTTACCGCTACCAGTATAAAAATCAGCAATAACACGAAAATGGCAATACGAATCATCAGATCACACCAACTTGTCGGAAAATTACCAAACTCTCATTTACCACGCACTTCATTCTCTCACATCGAAGGGATAGATGGCATTCTTTCAATTTTTCATCAGGATAGGCCATGACAAACTTGGCATTTGAAATCGACGTTGCTTCAACCCTGGCCAGAAAAGCAGGTCAAGTCATCATGGACATTTATCAAAAGGATTTCTCGGTTTCTTATAAAGGCGCCAACGACCCAGTCACTGAAGCTGATCAACTGGCAAACAATCTCATCGTGGAGGGGCTTGCTGCCGATTTCCCTGATGACCTTATTGTGGCCGAAGAAAGCCCTCTGCCCACCAATTGTCAGCCAAAAGGAAGGATCTGGTATGTGGACCCTTTAGATGGAACAAAGGAATTCATCGCCAAAAATGGTGAGTTTTCCATCATGATTGGCTTAACACTCGATGCAAAATCACAGCTAGGAATCGTCTATCGGCCAACAGAAGACCAACTATTCGTCGGCATTACGGACCAAGAAGCTTGGGTTGAGGATCGAGGAAGCCGTCGCCCATTACAGGCGACAGAAGCAAAATCTCTCACAGCACTGACCCTTGTTGCTTCTCGATCCCATCGCTCTCCGAAACTGTCACCCATTAAACAGGCCCTGAATATTCAGGAAGAACATCCCATGGGAAGCCTCGGATTGAAAATTGGATTCATCGCCACTGGCGGAGCTGACCTCTATATGGAGCCTGGACCCTATACGAAAGCGTGGGATGCCTGCGCCCCTGAAGCCATTTTACGAGGGGCAGGAGGGTGCTTCACAGACATTCATGGAAACCCCATTCAATATGGCACCAACGAAATTCGCAATCTTCATGGCGTCTTAGCCACGACAAACGACTGTCATGACCGTGTAAAGAAAGCCTTGACGGGCCGATGCACCACATGTGAAGGTTGACACCTTTTTCCGCCATTTCTAGAATTAAATCGCTCTTTTTTTTCGGTTATTCTAACTTTTACTCAAGAGTCCAAACCCATGCGCCAAGATGTAGTCATCATAGGAGGCGGACTCGCCGGATCAGAAGCCGCCTGGCAGGCCGCGAATCAGGGAGCCAAAGTCACGCTCTATGAAATGCGCCCGAAAACGGAAACAGCCGCCCACAAGACGGAACAACTCGCTGAAATCGTCTGCTCAAATTCTTTAGGATCGAATGATCTCCTCAGCGCACCTGGCATTCTCAAACAGGAAATGCGAAAACTCGATTCGTTGATTATCAAAGTGGCTGATGATGTCGCAGTTCCAGCGGGATCCGCACTAGCCGTTGATCGTGACCTTTTTGCACAAAAAATCACACAGACGTTAAGTGAACATCCTAATGTGCGAATCCTACGTGAGGAAATCCATGACATTCCAGAGGATGCCGTGTCCATTGTTGCGACGGGTCCATTAACCTCTCCAAAGTTATCTGAGGCCATCACCCAACTTACACGATCAAAAAATCTCTATTTCTTTGATGCCATCTCACCGATTGTCGATACCGACTCACTGAATATGGACAAAATTTTTCGGGCGTCTCGTTATGATAAAGGCACGGCCGACTACCTCAATTGCCCCATGGATGAGGAAACCTATAATCAATTCTACGACGCTCTCGTTAACGCTGACCGAGTCCAACCGAAGGCATTTGAAAACATTCCCTATTTTGAAGGATGTTTACCCATAGAAGTCATGGCCGACCGTGGACGAAAGACCTTGGCCTTCGGCCCAATGAAACCAGTCGGATTGATTGATCCCAAAACCGGAACACGCCCGTATGCCGTGGTACAATTACGAGCAGAAAATCATCATGGCTCCTGCTATAACCTCGTCGGGTTCCAAACCAAGCTCACCTACCCTGAGCAAAAAAGAGTGTTTCGCCTGATTCCTGCGTTAGAACAGGCTGAATTCCTCCGCTGCGGAAGCATTCATCGCAACACGTTCATCAATGTCCCGATACTCTTGAACGACACCCTGCAGCTCAAGAAACAACCCAACATCTTTTTCGCTGGACAATTAGTGGGCGTGGAAGGCTATGTGGAAGCAGCGGCCAGCGGAGGGCTGGCTGGGTTGAATGCGGCACGACTGTTAGCAGCACAGCCGCTCGTCACGCCACCACCTACCACAGCACATGGCGCACTTCTCCAATACATCACGACGTGTGAGCCAAAACACTTTCAACCCATCAACACGAATTTTGGAATATTTCCACCTCTCGAGACACCGATTCGAGACAAGCAGAAAAAACGTCAAGCCATACAAGAACGAGCACTTTCCGACTTCCAAATATGGACAGGGCAATCTGGTCTTTCGCAATGAATGACGCCATTCAAGCGTTTATCCTCTACCTGCAATTAGAACGCGGGGCGTCAGAAGAAACCCAACGCAACTACCACGGTGACCTTCAACAATTCTTGACTCATATTCGAGAACAGTTCTTTCAAACAGCAACTAACCCACTCGTCGAGACCATAGATGGACTGCATATCCGCTCCTACTTGAAACACTTAAGTGATCACGGACTGAAAAAAACCTCCCTTGCACGAAAATTAGCGTGTCTCAAGAGTTTCTTTCGCTATCATCTTGAAGAGGGACGCATTTCAAAGAATCCAGCAGCTACTGTACGTTCCCCTCGACTCGGCACACACCTCCCGACTGTTCTGACTAAAGATGAAGCCACGACGCTATTAGATGCACCACCTGCTCAGACATGGATCCAGGCCAGGAATCAGGCTATGCTGGAAACCCTCTATTCGAGTGGGGCTCGAGTGTCGGAACTCGTGGGATTAAATTGGGACGACGTGGATCTTGAGGGTCAAGCCATGCGATTGCGCGGAAAAGGGAAAAAAGAACGCAGAGTTCCAATTGGAACAGTTGCCATCGAAGCCATCCTCGACTATCAACGCCAACTCCCGAGCCTGGGCAAATCACAATGGAAGAAAATCAGTAACAGCCTTCCCCCTCGTTCAGGGGCACAACCACTCTTTTTGAACGCAAGAGGAGGCCGATTGACGACGCGAAGCATCGAACGCATGATCAAGCAGCAGGCCGGGAACCGCTTTTCGAAATCCGTCACACCCCATACGCTACGCCATTCTTTTGCCACTCATTTGCTGGATGAGGGAGCTGATTTGCGAGCCATTCAAGAATTACTCGGCCATGCTTCCTTGGTCACGACGCAAAAATATACGCACGTCGCCACAGATCAACTCATGGCGGTCTACGATCGAGCCCATCCACGATCGGGGTCATCCATCGCCACACCTACGCAAGGAGATAAACGACCATCATGATCATTCGTTCCACGACCATTCTTTGCGTGCGGAAAGGCCCTATTGTTGCCATGGGTTCTGACGGCCAAGTGACCGTTGGCACAACCGTCATGAAAAGCAACGCACGAAAACTTCGCACGATGCATCAAAACCAAGTCCTTGCAGGGTTTGCGGGAGCCACGGCCGATGCGTTTACATTATTTGAAAAGTTTGAAGCGAAGCTAGCGGAATATCGTGGACAACTAACGCGCGCGGCCGTTGAGCTCGCAAAAGATTGGCGCACAGACCGTGTGCTTCGACGACTTGAAGCATTACTCGCTGTCGCCAATCATGAACAGTCCTTTATTATTTCCGGAACCGGTGATGTGATTGAACCTGAAGATGGCGTCTTAGCTATTGGCTCAGGAGGTTCATATGCCCTAGCAGCAGCCAGAGCCCTTCTGGCTCAAACAGAGCTCACACCAAAACAAATCGTCGAACAAAGCATGCAGATTGCCGGGAGCATCGATATCTACACCAACCATAATATTGTCATTGAGGAGTTACCGAAATAACATATGGAACAGCAACCGCCTCCTTCGGCTCCAAAACTCGATTCCATGACACCACGACAAATCGTGGCTGAACTTGACCGCTACGTCATCGGCCAAAAAGATGCGAAGCGCATGGTTGCGATCGCCCTGCGCAGTCGATGGCGACGACAACAGCTCAGCCCCGAACTTCGTGAGGAAATTGTCCCGAAAAATATCATCATGATCGGCCCAACGGGCGTCGGAAAAACTGAAGTGTCGCGTCGCCTTGCGAAACTCGCTGACGCA
>JAJDBS010000167.1 GCA_029261235.1 Nitrospirales bacterium | reverse complement strand
ATGGCCAAAGACTTCAACCTCTATGGTCTTCGTCATCTTGGCATTTTGCCTTTAATTGTTGGAACCGTCCAAAAACTCCAGCTCATCAAGGACTTTTTCAATTTTTGAGCGAATAGTGGTCCTCTCATCTTCCCAACCGTCGGACATATCCTGCTGCTTCGCTAATCGCTCACGTGTCGAATCAAGCTCTTGCTCCAAATTCGATTTATCATTGCGCAACTCCACGACAAGATCGAGTAATTTCCTTACTCGAACTTCTAACTTTTCCATTTTTTCCACGCTCACGGACTTCTCCTTTTTTTTTAGGCTCAAACGAGCCGGACTATAATTTGTTCAACAAAACCTGTCAAGAGAAATAGGGGGACAGGCTTTGCCAAATAACGCTCTGTAAATTCGGTAACTCCCAAGTACCCGCTTGACGTAGCCACGTGTCTCCCTGTAGCTAATGAATTCCACAAATTCATCCGCTCGACGATGCCCATGCTTGGCGATCCACCGATTGACGGCCTGAGGCCCAGCATTATACACCGCCACGGCATACAGAAGATTGCCCTGATATTCTTCAAGCAATTGCCCTAAATAGTGTGTCCCCAACTGAATGTTATGTCGAGGTTGGTACAACAGATCAGCGTCATAATTCGAATCAACGAGGTTCAATTGCCTGGCCACCTGCTTTGCCGTCTCCGGCATCAATTGCATCAGTCCAATCGCCCCAACCGGAGAGACGACACGAGCACTATAGAGACTTTCTTCGCGTATGAGTCCAGCAACTAAAAAAGGATCCACTTGCTGAGGGATGAACGATTGAATGACGGCTTGATACCCCATAGGAAAGGCTCCCGACCAAACTGGAGAGGCCCGCGGCAATTGTCCTGTTCTGAGCTGCGGTCCATAATGACGAATCGCCAATCGAATGCCAATATCATACGCCTCTATCTCTCCTGCAAGGACAACTAATTGCGAAAATAACTCGGCATCTTCGCCATGACGAGCAAAGACCAGCTCAAATTCATGGACTGCATCAATGGATAATTGAACGGCTTGCAGAGCCTGAAACTTTTGATAGTGAACATCTTGTTGGACTTTCGGCGATAGAACAGTTGCTACTGGACCCGAAACACGCCTTCGCTGTGGCGTTTTTCCGTCTACCCCAAGCTTACTTTGCGCTAATTGTCCATAATAGGTAAACGGATACGTTTGGCTAATGTGTCGAAAATGAGAAAGGGCTAACTCCTTCTCCTCCATGCGCTCTTCTGAACGTGCAAGCCAATACAATGCTCGCGATAGGGCATGGATGAGTGAAGCCGAACTCGGTGAGTTTGTTTTTTGTATGATGTCGTGAAAGATATTCTTCGCGTCAACATATTGCTCCCTTTGATACTGAATCCAGCCAAGTTGCCACAACGCCTCGACTTGTTGTGAAAGTCTCTGGGTCCCCTCGGCAGCCTTCTGATAGACCTGCGCAGCTTCAGACCAACGCTCATGGTCCTTCAACCAGACCCCATAGAAAGTAAAAATTTTGGCTCGTTGATTCTCGGTGAGGCGATCCAATGGCATGGACTTCACCAGATTCGCTAAGGCTTCACCGTTGCCTTGTCGAAAATACGTCCTGGCCAACCACACCCAGGCATCATTTTTCCGAGAACTAGAAGATCGAATGATTATCTGTAACGCCTTCTCTGCCTGATCGTATTGCTTCAGCCGCACCCAAGCCTTGGCTAACAGGTACTGAGCCTGAAAATAATGAGGAGTATGCTTGTCAACAGCCACAACTTGTTGAAATTCCTTGACGGCCGCACTGATTGCCCCTCGGTTCAACAAATTCTTCGCTCGCTGATACCTCTCCCCAATGGTCGGGATAAATTCAGGATTGATCCCCTGGATTAGCCATTGTTCAGCCTTGCCACTTTCTTCAGTCAACGGAAATTTCCACCATATCTCTCGCAAAATCTCGACGTGTTTGTCGTGTTGCCCAAGTTGCCCTACGCACTGACCAATCTGAAAGAGCGCACGAGCGGCATTCGCATGCCCCGGACTCACAGCTAACGCCTGGGACAACACAGAACGAGCCGTCTGACAATCCCCAGTTCCAGACAAGACAGCCCCTCCCTTATACAGCACGTCAGCTCGAAAACGTGATTGGTGAAAACCATTTGAAAATTTCACAACCACCTTCGCCGCCTCTTCCCATAACTCGGCGCTCACATAGGCTTGGAACAACCAATAGTGCAGAAAGTCAGCTAAAACAGGAAATTCAATTAATGAAGTATGTAAAAGCGGAATGGCTTCAATTGGATTCAACGTCCGAAGGGCATAGCCATAGCGCAACCTTGCCCCTTGAGCCCAATGCGTTTCACCATAGACTGTGGTGAGATGATGAAACAGTTTATGCGTCCTGGCTGAAACCAATAAACCAGAATCCAAGGTGTCTAATTCCACCAAGAATTCCGAAAAACAACGATCAGGTTGCTGGCAAGGAACCGCCGGAGGATCGAGCGAATCCACAGGATAAGGAAAAATCAGAAGACAGCCGACGAAGAACAGGCCACAGACCCATTGGTGCAATCGCATATTCACCATTAGTCCAAATGGTAACAGAATCTTAGAGATTCATAATAATTTTCAACGTTTTTTAATTTGGCTATCCCCATCGTTGCCGCCAGACAGCTGCTAAACTAAAACCCAGCATCTGTCATACATGGCATTCAAATGGAGGCACAGAGAAACAACCCTGGGAGGGTTGAATTGTATGGATACCAAGCGGCACACTTGCCCAGAAAGGTGTTGGCTGTCAGCAGCCTCGGGTCGGTTCAAAAAAGTCCGTCCGGCAAGGCCGCAACCAATTTTGAGCGCGGAGCGTACATTCGGTACGTGAGCACTCAAAATGGGCGCGAACGCCGCTGGCGACTTTTTCCAACAGACCCACCCTGGAAAAAGTATGTGAATGATCTAGAAGAATAGAGGAGGAAATATCAAATCGAGGCTGCAATCAAAAAGCTTCAGGCACACACCGCCTCAAAATGCCACTACACGGAAAGAGGAAAAATCTCTCGCGCCCACCCTTGCCAACGAGGAAGGTCGTCCCATAGCCCCAAGCGAACCAAATAGGCTTCACTCTCCCACCCAATGACACCATCGCTATCTTGAGCCATACCTCCCCCTTCTAGGACATTGGCAATGTAGACAGCGGTCAAGGCACAAAAACCAGTACACGAGGACTGAAAGGGCTGATCATGAAATGTCACAATAGTCTGCAGTTCAGACGGGACCCCCCAGCGAGCTAAAAACTTCGCGCCGCCTTCGGCATGCGTCGTTCCCAAAAGGGTTTTTTCTATCGCGCCAAGCTCTTGGCCTCGACATTGAGCTAAATCAACGACAGCCATAAATACCTGTGAGTGCTGTGTGAGGAAGATTAACATTCCAATATCATGCAGCAACCCACCCACAAACGCATCCCAAGCGACAGACGGGTCAACTCGCTGCTGAATAGCGATCAAGGCCGCAAGAAACCCCGTTCGTATACTATGGCGCCAGAGTCCTTGGAGTGAGGCTGGCGGTAATCCCAATCCTTCGGACAGCGTGAAGACTTCTACGCCAATACTCAGTCCATCTTCACAATGAGAAGGGAGGGGACCTATTTGTGCAGCAAGGATGTGAAAATACTGTTCCAATTCATCAGTATTAATCTCTGTGAGTTCGGACGACTGAGAAGCACTGTCCAACGATCCACCCCTCTGCTCGCAACGATGCAGGATATTCTCGGCATCGATTCATCAACAACTTCAGAAAAACCGGGAACACCGTCTGCCGGTTTTTCTTTGAGAACGCATCACATTCTCCTCGGTTTCCCGAAAAGGTCTCTTAAGAATTCGCATAGAAACACAGTGAAACGTCTTAGAATCGGGAAGAGCCACACACAACGCGAGGCCTTAAAAATACAAAGAGAAACATCTGGGGGAATGTCGGTTGAGGTCTTACATGTCAGGAAAGTGAAAGCTGCCAGGCAGTTCAAGCGAAAACGTCGCCCCATGCCCGAGACCCTCGCTGTGGGCGCGTAAGGCTCCACCAAGGTTTTTGGCCATGTTTGCTGCGTTATGCAAACTCATACTGCGTACACCTTCTTTGGTTGTGTTCCCTTGACCAAAAATCTTGACGAGATCATCTAGAGCGATGCCGCTGCCAGAGTCCTGTATTTCGAGACAGACTGAATCCGGCGGTCCAGGAATAAGCTTTGCGCGCACAACAAGTTGCTTCATTGAAACCGAGGCCATGGCTTGACAGGCATTCCGAATCACATCAACCATCACCTCGAGGACCTGCCGCTTATCAACAATGAGCAATGGAATTTCATGAAACTCTCGAATGACAGTAATCTGCGAAGTCTTGAGAAACTCCTGATTCGCTGCGACAGCTTCTTCCATGAGTTCTATGACAGAAACAGGTTCCGTGATGCCTTTGACTTTCGCAAGATCTTGTTGGGACGCCACACATTGTTGAGCATGATGTGCATTTTCACGTAATCGCTCTAATTCAGCTATCGCGGTACGCTGCTCCTCAACTAATTGGCCAGATAATTTCTCTAAATAGGCGGGAATTTGTTTTCCCTTGGGGCTCGTGGAGAAATACGCCCCAAGATCATCTCGATGCTTGGTAAACAGTTGTGAGATACGACCCACATCACCCACCATGGAATTCTTTATGAGATCAGCCACGACTCCAATTGACACATTGATGCTGTTCAACACATTTCCAATGTTATGCAACACATCTGAGGCCACTTCTGCCATGCCCAACTGTCGAGACGCATCCATGAGTTGTTCATGTAATTGCAACTTTTCCTCTTCCATGCGCTTGCGTTCGGTAATATCCTGCGCCACACACACTAATCCCTGAAATTGCCCCTCCTCGTCCCGCATCATGGACCCGGAGACAGAAATCGGAATCAAGCGGCCATCACAAGTCAAAAAACTCGATTCAATGCCACTCACGGTTCCTTGCATGAGCAAATTCTCAAGGATGGCCCCCTGGGCAAACTCTTCTCCGAAAATTAACCCAGGTGATTGACCTAACAAATCATCCTCTTGATAGCCTAGAAGACTCAGCAGCGAAGGATTGACCGACCCAATGGTCAAATTGGCATCTATCACGAGAAGTGAATCTGCCATCGAGTGCAATACATTATTCACATAGACTTTTGATGTCGCTAATGCATCTCGAGCCGATGCCAATTCAGCCTCTTGGTCAACAGGATCGTGAGCGATCGAGTCTGTGGCTGCACCAATACGGTCGTCATTCGGATCTGAAACAATCAATGACTCTTCCACTCCTTGAGCAAAAGTCATATGGGTACCACTCAGACATAAGGCTAATTGAAAGAGTTCCTCTGGTAACCCAGGTGCCCTAAATATTGCCCATTGATCCGATCTGCTGAGTAGCAAGTTTGCTGGCCATGATTCAGTTTCTCCTGTCACACACACAATACACCGTATCGTGTCATCCAGCTCCCAGATCCTTTCAATATTCTCATGCACCAAGTCCCAAGAATCAGTTCCCATAGAGAGAATCACGAGCGAAAAAGATAAGCCACCTTCCATTCCCTCTTCCAAGTTTTCAAAGGCAGACTTCCAATCATCCACGTTGGACAGCCAAAAATCACAGGGGCTCTCGGTGAGGGACGTCGGCGGGAGCAACTCCTGCGCTTCAGCATATGGCGCGGCAGCATCATCAGAAATATGAAGGGCCTGCTTTAAAAAAGCATGTGCATTGGCATCGTCACAGATAGATAACACACGCCTCAGAACAATATGAATGGAAGTGTCTTTCATAATTCGCATTCTCAGAATGGCCTATTTCTATGCCACAAAAAAGTCCGTATCGATAGATCTAGCAGCCTTTATAGAAAAGCGAACGATCCAGGTTAAACAGAGCAATCATAGGAATGTCATGCTTTGATGATGCTAAAAAGGGAAAGGCTCAGATTCATTGATCACCCTAAGCTGGCAGCGTGACGGTAAAGATTGATCCTTCGCCAACCGTTGATCGAACCGACAGTGAACCACCACACTGGTCGACAATGCGTTGACACACCGCAAGTCCTATTCCTGTACCTTCAAATTCGTCTTTGCGATGCAGTCGCTTGAACATCCCAAAAATCTTGTCGAGATGTTCCGCTGGAATCCCAATTCCCTGATCCTGAATTTCAATCTGGCAAAGACGCGCAGGCTTCCCTGGCCCTGAATGACGGCGATCCTGGATCATCATGGCCGACACTTGAATAACCGGAGTCATCTCAGGTTTGTGAAATTTCAAAGCATTGCCAATGAGGTTCTGAAGCAACTGCCGAATACGCACGGCATCCCCGTGAATGACTGGCAATTCTCCAACATGGATGTCCGCCTGTAATTCCTCAATATGGCTCTGGAGATCAGAAAAGATTTCTTGGACAATTTCCTGGAGATAAAGAGAGTCGGTTTTCAACACAGGAGCATCCATCCGGGAATAGACCAACAACCCTTCAATCAATTGCTGCATTCGACCTGCCGCTTTTGTCACACGCCTCAGGTATCCTTGCCCTTGCTCGGTGAGTGTCGCCCCATGGCGAACACCCAGCAAATCGGAAAACACCTGGATAGAATGAAGTGGCTCTTGCAAATCATGCGCGGCAATTGAAGCGAACTGTTCAAGGTCTCGATTGGACCGGCTCAACTCTTCTGTCCGCTGACGTAAAGTCGACTCGACAGTGTTCCGCTCCTCTAATTCCACAAGAGCTTGATCCCAGGCAGTTGCCATCTCCAAATTACGTATCTCTAATTCTCGAATGGTTTGTCTCAATGCATGGGCAACATCTTGCTGTCTCAGAAGGTCACGCTTCAAACAACGTTGGGTTGCTTCCAGATCTGCAAGGTAAATCGTAACCTCATTCTCAGATTCTTCAACTGACATACCGATCGTTGGTTTGTGTAGGTCGCTCATCATGTAGGGAAAAGACGGAGAGAAAGAACAGGGTGTGCATAATAAAAAACCTTGTGATAGGTCAGCAGAGACAGAAGTCGCCAAAGGCCGACCCACTGCTTATTCATGACAAGGCCACATCTTTTTGAACGGGAAAGGTTAAGGTAAACATGGCCCCCTTGCCGATCCCTTCACTGAGAACGTGCATCGCGCCACCCATGCCCTGAATCGCCTGAATAGAACTGTGTAGACCAATCCCATTGCCATCTTGCTTGGTCGTAAAGCCTCGAGTAAACATTTTGGAGAGGTGTTCAGGAGCAATACCGATCCCACTATCTTGGATCGTCATCACCACAAATGCCTCATTTCCGTTTTGATAATTCACGCTAAGCTTGAGATCATGACGGTCTTGGGCCTTCTGGCGCATAGCTTGTTTCGCATTGCGAAGCAGATTTACGAGAATCTGCAACAATTGATGGTGATCGACCGACACAGCCGGCACGTCCTGACAATCTCGATGAATGGTAATCCACTCCGCATCTCCTGGTTGAAAGCTGAGCTCCATCGCATGGGACAGCACGTCACCTATTGCCACGAACTCAATCTGCCCAACAGATTTCGCCATTGTCTGATGAGAGGCAATGATTTCCTTCATGTGGGAAATATTTCTGACTAACCCTTTCATTTCTTTGAGAATCGTCTGCTGTTCCTCAATTAAATGAATTCCGAGTTTTTCCAGTGAGGGTGGAATACGCTTGCCCTTTGGATCCTCGGTCAAATATTGCCCTAAATTTTCTTCATGGGTTTTGAGCAATTCGGATATTCGATTCACAAGCGTCACTGAAGATTGGTCAACAACCGCCTCGACCATATTGGCAGCCACCGACACGCTCGTCAGCACATTGCCCACATTGTGCAAAACGGTCGACGCGACATCGGCCATTTCAATTTTGTATGCCGCTTCCCCTAGTTGACGACAAAGTCGCTGCTGTTCAGCAAGCAGTTGTTTTCGCTCTTGTGCCTGATGGAGCCCCAATTTCAAGACGGTCGGCGCTATCATTTCATCAACACGATAGCGAAGAGCATCTTCAGCAAAAGGGTATTGAGCCCCTTCAGAATCGGTGACTTTCATAATTCCAAGTATGAGGGCATCCTTCTCCTCTCCTTGCATTTGCCAGGCCTGTCCCCACTCGCCTCCTTCTTGGCTACAATTAAAAACGATCACATCGTACGGATCTCCCGCCGCCATTTTTGCGCGAGATTCCTGAACGGTCGTGACCCATTCCACTATCGGCGTTGGTTCGAGGGAGAGGAGGGTAGAACGACAAGACGGAGCCATCTCCGTCTCAGTGAAGCCAACCACTAAAACATTTAGAGGTAACAAACGAGAAAGAGATTGGCAGTCAGAATATTGTGACATGAGAGAGCATTTATCTATGCGATATCCATGGCTAACGATCCTAGTTGTACGAACACACCCAAGAGCGCAGAAGCGCGGTTCAGCTGCTAGACCCTAGAACGGCGTGTCCCCATGACTCGCATACAAAATACGAATGTACGTGGAACCTTGATCGAATTAGTCGGCCTTGATCGTTTCTTCGGCTCGTTCTTCGGCCCATTTCGCCAATAAATCTAGCTGCGATTTAGCCTGATGTCCTTCCGCCCAGCGCTTCGTCAGCGAATTGGCTAATTGCCAGACTTCGATGTTATCAAAAGGCTTTCGGAGAATGAGTAACTTGTCATTCTTATTCAGTCGTTGAATCACATCCTCCCAAGCATGATCCGAGAATGCGGTACAGATGACGATTTGCAAATCAGGATCTTCCTGCCATAAATGCTCGACCGTCTCCACGCCATCCCATCCAGGCGGCATACGCATATCCACAAAAGCCACAGCATACGGACGTTCGGCCTTCATCGCCTCTTGGACCATGCGATAGCCCATTTGCCCTTGATCCGCACAGTCCACATCGAATTTTTCTACAATCTTTTGTTCTTCTACATCATCGAACAATTCGGCTCGTACTTCCTGTAATAACGACGTATCGACGGAGCGCTCTAAAATTTTCCGAAAATCATCGTGGATCGCCACATTATCATCAATCACCAAGATCCTGCGGTTCTCTTGTTCTCTGTCCATTACCGTGTCTCCTCCATGTGAATAACTGGTAGATCAAGTGTAAAAATGGCTCCGTGATTCGGACCATCGCTCCAAACGCGCAAGGCTCCACCAAGGTCTTTCGCTGCTAAAGCACTCGTGTGGAGATTGGGCAACAGATCTGACTCAGAGCCTACTTGTTGAGGTGAAAACACCCGCGTCAAACGATCTGATGAAATACCGCACCCCGTATCTTCAACTTGCAAACGAACAAAGCCATTGCGATCAGGACAGGGCAACACATGAAGGACAAGACGCAAGGACGGCTTTGTCTCATCCCGCATCGCATTCATCGCATTCCTGATCAAATTCACAACAACAAGACTCAGCTTGGCGACCTCTGCAATGCCTTCACCCACCTCGTGATAGTCCCGAACCACGGCGATCCCCATTCGATCTAATTCTCCTTGATGAGGGATCACGGCCTCATCCATGACGGTCGCAAAGTGAACGGTATCCTTGAATCCACCTACTCGCTCTGGGGTTTGCCCTGCTGTCAGTAAATATTCTAATTGCTCGAGGTAAAAATTAAGCGTTGAGAGTTCCGTGAGGGTATTCAAATGGGTATGCTGCAGTTCCTGACTCAATTGCCCTAAGAAATGAGGGATTTTTTTTCCTTTGGGATCCTGCGTGAGATACCAACCAACATTATCATCGTGCGCTTCCAGCATATCGGCCACTCGCCCGACATCTTCCAGATGAAACTCTCGCAATCGATGATTAATGAGTCCTGCTGAAACATGCACGCTATTCAACACATTTCTCATCTTATGAAAGACAGATTCTCCCCCCCTGGAAGAGACAACACCCATCTCGGCTTCTTTTGGAAAGACTGTGGTTGTTCCCATAGACTCAATGACTAACCGTGGCTCAATCTCTATCCGATTCGTAATGCCCCCATAGGCTCATTCAGCTCTGGAATCCCTTAGACTCTGGCATGCATCTCAAACCACTTCGCCTGCCCACAAGCCCCACCAAGATTCCTTTACCAGCATTACGGAATAAATCGGTTATTTGGCCAAGAACTTTAAACAGTCGTGATCGGAAAATTTCTGAAAATGTTGGAATCATGGTAATATTCTCCCATTCCTCTTGATAACACTATTGCTTCACAATCCAGCAGACATCGCATGCAGTCACTTGCTAGCAAGTCCTGGACAAGCTTACGCGTCACGCTCCTTAAGAAATTTCCACAAGATACCCCGATGGAACAACATCTTTTTCCAATTTCCTGCATGCCATGACTGAATCTCTCTCGTCTTCTCAGGCAGACTCAACTTCAACACGTGCCCTTCGCGGGCTCCTGATTGCTCAATTTTTTGGCGCGTTTAATGACAACGCCTGGAAACTCATGATTGCCCTCTTGGCCATCAAACAGGTGGCGGCCTCCACGGATATTTCCGGTCCAGCATTTGAACTGGCCTCACAAACCCAAACCACTCAAGCGTTTGTGATATTTACCCTTCCCCTGATGATCGTCTCCGCTGTTGCGGGTGTCTTCTCAGATCGATTCAGCAAACGCACGGTCATTGTATTCATGAAGGCCCTGGAACTCTTACTCATGACCGCAGGCACCGCTGCCCTCTACATCAATCCAGAGGGAGGATTGTTGCCTCTGCTCGTTCTCGCTGGAATGGGCGCACAAAGTGCGCTCTTTAGTCCCTCAAAATATGGGATTCTGCCTGAGTTATTACCGCATCAACGCTTAGCTTGGGGAAATGGGCAATTGGAAATGTGGACATTCCTTGCCATTATTGGCGGAACGGCTTTGGCGGGCCCGTTGTTGGACCTGTCGGGTCACATGCCATGGATGGCCGGATGCGTATTAATCATTCTTTCAGCCGTGGGGCTTTGGGCTTCATTCATGATCCCACCTGTGCCAAAGGCTCGCTCCGAAGGAGGCATTCGAGAAACGTGGCAGGCGGCAATCGATGCTCTCCGAACAGATCGAGTCCTGACGTTGGGTGTGCTGGGTTCTATCGCGTTTTGGACGTTGGCAAGCTTGGTCGGGCAGGACGCCTTAGTCTATGCCAAAGCTGTCCTGCAATTATCCGATACGTATTCTGGATTTCCTCTGGCTGCGTTTGGCGTAGGGGTCGGAATAGGTGCGCTGTTGGTTGGAAAACTCTCCGCCACAAAAGTGGAATTGGGATACCTCCCCTTGGGAGGGATTGGCATAACCCTCAGTCTTGGGGCGTTAGGTCTCGTAAAGCCAGAGTTAGGCGGCACACTGTTGCTCATGGCCTGTCTTGGACTTTCAAGCGGGTTTGTCGTCGTCCCCCTTAATGCACTGATTCAATGGCGAGCACCCTCTGACCGTCGAGGAGCTGTGATCGCCTTTTCCAATACCTTAGTATTTGGAGGCGTGCTATTAGGATCTCTTGGATGCGGATTGTTGGCAACAATCGGCTTAAATGCCAACACCATATTTCTCGTTTCTGGAATAGGCAGTGGACTACTGACCATTTGGGCCATGTACCAACTTCCCGAAACATTTATTCGTCTCGTCTTGGTCCTATTCACACACACCATCTATCGGCTCACCATTCTTGGGAGGGAGAACATTCCTCAAGTCGGAGGCGCCTTGCTAGTGCCCAACCATGTGTCTTTCATTGACGGATTCCTCCTCTTAGCCAGCACGGATCGCCCCATTCGATTTATCGTCGATCAAATCTACTACGACAACAGATTTCTCAATCCGCTAGCGAAAGTCATGGGCGCTATTCCTATTTCATCAAATGGATCTCCAAGAGAAATTTTATCTGCGCTACGAGAAGCAGGCCGACGACTGGATGATGGCGAATTGGTCTGTATCTTTCCGGAAGGCCAGATCACACGGACAGGCAATCTCTTGCCATTTCGAGCAGGCTTCACACGTATTGTGAAAGGTCGAGATATACCGATTATTCCTATTCATCTGGATCGAGTGTGGGGTAGCATATTTAGTTTTATCGGTGGAAAATTTTTAGCCAAATGGCCGACCCGCATACCGTATCCCATTACTCTTTCCCTGGGTGCACCACTTCCATCAACCACATCTGCGGATGATCTTCGTCAAGCAATCCAGGAATTGGGAGAAGCCGCCTGGAGCGTTCGAAAAGCCACGAGTCGTCCTCTACACCATAGCTTTGTGTCCTCCATGCGCAAACATCCCTTCCGATTTGTCTTCGGTGATGCCACGAAACCTCATGTTTCCTGCTCACAAGCCCTCATCGGATCCATCGCCTTAGCCAGAGCACTACGATCACATTGGGACGGGCAACATACGGTAGGCTTACTGTTGCCGCCAAGTGTGGGTGGGGCACTCGTCAATATTGCTGCTACGCTGTCGGGCCGAACCACAGTCAACCTGAATTATACAGCGGGAGTGGCGGGACTTGAGTCCGCCTCGCAACAAGCTGGCTTAACCACCGTCGTGACCAATCGAGTCTTCTTAGAAAAAGCCAAAGTCGAGCTCCCACGTAACCTCACGCCTATCTGGATTGAAGACGTGCGAAAGACGATTGATATACGCGCGAAACTCATAGCCTTTCTCCTGGCTCTTTTTGCTCCCATTCGAATGCTAGAGCGTGCCTGTGGTGCGATTACCCACCCAACGATTGACGATCTAGCAACCATTATTTTCAGTAGTGGCAGTACAGGAGAGCCGAAAGGCGTCTTGTTGAGTCATTTCAATTTAGATTCTAACGTGGAAGGGGTCGCACAACTGCTGCACATAGATAAACGTGACAAGGTGTTGGGGATCTTGCCTTTTTTTCATTCGTTTGGATATCTAGCCACCTTATGGTTTCCAACTATTCATGGATCGGGTGTTATATTTCACCCTTCTCCATTAGATGCCGGAGGAATCGGCGATCTTATTCATCAGCACAAAGCCACCGTGCTCTTAGCGACACCAACGTTTTTACAACTCTATGTTCGCCGATGTACGCCTGAACAGTTCGGGTCCCTACGCATTGTTCTGACAGGAGCTGAAAAATTATCCGACCGGCTACTGACCGCCTTTGAAGAACGGTTTGGCATTCGCCCCATCGAAGGCTATGGAGTCACAGAATGTGCGCCAGTGATTGCTGTGAACTGTCCAGACTTTCGCGCAGCAGGGTTTTTCCAGCCGGCCTCACGACAAGGCACGGTCGGCAAGCCCCTCCCTGGCGTCTCACTTCGAATTGTCGATCCAGACAGCTATGAACGACTGCCAGTAGGCACAGCCGGCATGTTGCTTGTGAAAGGGCCAAACGTCATGGATGGCTATTTAGGTCGTGAGGATCTCACAACGCAAGCCATGCGCGATGGATGGTACATCACTGGAGATATTGCCAAACTTGATGAAGACGGATTTTTGGCGATTACAGACCGTCTGTCACGATTTTCAAAAATTGGTGGAGAAATGGTTCCCCACGGTCGGGTTGAAGAAGCTTTGCACCAGGCCATTCAGGCTGAGGGTATGATGCTCGCCGTCACCGCAATCCCTGATGAACGCAAAGGGGAACAACTGGTCGTACTGCACATACTAGACGAATCAACGATTCCAGATATACTCGACAAAGTCACGGCCAGCGGCCTTCCAAATCTCTTCATCCCACGACGCGATAATTTCATCAAAGTCGAACAACTTCCGGTTCTAGGAACAGGCAAGTTGGATTTACGTGCGTTGAAACGCATTGCCCTTGAACATCAAGCCAAGTAGCAATTATCGGAATAAAACGAGACGCCAAATTCTCTGCTTTTCGTCAAAAACGACACACCACTCACCCTTTCAACTTTCATTTACGTAGTCTGCCTGAGCTGAGCCCGAGGCTTTAGCTCCCTGCAAACCGCTATTAAGTCAACTCAGACCCATATTCCATCAGCCCTATCACTCCCACCTCACAGCTAACCCCTCACGGGTCTTTGATTCGTTCCTTTTTTATAAAGATTCCCAAGTAAACATCCGACACAACACCAAACCCCTTATTCAGCTGATCGCAGAGGAGACGAAGGTCATCGACGGTGGATGAAGAGGAAAACTTATTGAACATTTCCCCATTTAAGTAAGAGGAGAGCCAAATTCATGGGCCGTATTCTCATTACTGACGATTCCTTACTCCAACGCAAAACCCTCTCAGCCATCGTGGCCGATGCCGGACATGAAGTGGACACAGCCTGTAACGGCCAAGAAGCCCTCGATAAAATTCAAGCCAATCCCCCCGACTGTCTGATTTTGGACATGCTCATGCCTATCATAGATGGGGTCCAAGTCCTCGAAGGACTGGAATCTCGAGGCGTGAAATTACCCGTCATTGTCCTGACTGCTGATGTGCAGGAATGGTTAAAGGAACGATGTCTCGAACTCGGGGTCAACACGTTCTTGAATAAACCTGTCAAACAAGACCTATTACGACAAGCCCTAGAAAACATTTTCTCTACCTCGACCGCCCCGTAGGCCCCGTAAAAATAAATCTGTTACTCGTACGGCTTCACACTATGATTTTCAGAAAAAGGAATGGACTCTCTTATGAGCCGAATACTGATTACTGATGATTCCTCATCCCAACGTATCATCCTGACTGGGATTCTCCAGAAACTCGGGCACGAAGTGGAAGCGGCGATGAATGGGCAAGAAGCGTTGGAAAAGATAGAAATCAATCCTCCAGATTGCATGCTCCTGGACAACCTCATGCCGATAATGAATGGACTCCAAACACTCGAAGCACTACAAGCCCAGAACATCAAATTGCCCATCATCATGCTCACGGCTGACATACAGGATTGGCTCAAAACCCGATGCCTCGAACTCGGCGCCACCACGTTCTTGAACAAACCAGTCAAGCAAGCCCAAATACAAGAAGCCTTACAACACATTCTTCAAACGCCCCAAACCACGGAGGCCCCATGCATATAAGTCCAGAACAACAGGATGCGTTACAAGAACTCCTAAACATTGGTGTGGGGCGAGCAGCTGGCTCTCTCAATCAAATGTTGGAAAAACCCATCCGAATGCATATCCCTTGTCTTCAAATTGGGAAATTTGAGGATCTTTCTCAAGAAGTCCAAAAATTGAGGGACACCAAGTTGTCTTCCGTCCAATTACCTTTTAAAGGGACGTTTTCAGGATCCTCTTGTTTACTTTTCCCTACTGAGAGTGCGAAATCTTTGGTGCTCGCCTTAACCGGAGAATCAGAAGACCCGGACACTTTAGATTCCCTTCGGGAAGCCACACTCACCGAAATTGGAAACATTGTGCTTAACGGCGTCATGGGCTCCTTGGCCAATGTCCTCAATCATCGAATCATCTATTCCGTGCCCTTTTATCAAGAAACCTCGATCCAGGGGATCATCCAGCCCAAACCGTCAGATACTCCAGAAACTATTCTTTGGGCCCAGACCCAATTCACCATCGAAGAATATGATCTGACAGGGGATATAATGCTCATGTTCGGCATTCCTGACTTGGGACTTCTAGTGAGTGCCGTCAACGATTACGTGCATTCAACAACCGGGCCGCATGTTTCAACCTAATTCGCCCCTAAGTCTCGAAATTCTTGATCATCTTCCCCAAGGTGTGTTCATTGTTCGTCGGGATGGAATTGTCTGCTTTTGGAGCCAATGTCTTGTAGACTGGACGGATATTCCCAAGGGCACCATCGAAGGAACTTCTCTTGAATCCCATTTTCCCCACTTAGGCACACCCAAATATACCTCACGTTTTGAACCACTGTTTGCAGGTGGGGCTCCGGCCACCTTTGCATCGCAATTTCATCCGCAATTTCTGCCCTGCTCCCTCTCTAGCGGACAACCACGAATCCAGCAAACAATCGCCAAAACCATATGGGACGAACCAACACAGGAATGGCATGCCTTAATCATCATCCAGGACATCTCTGATCTACACAGACAAGTTGTTGAATCTCAGCGACTCCGAAAACAAGCCCAAGCTGAAGTCATAGAGCGAAAAAAAGTTGAAACCACGTTGGCAGATCATAATCGTTCGTTGTCCCTAGATGCAGAAATTGGAAGAATTACGAATCAGGATACGAACTTCCAATCCCTCCTTCAACATTGCACACAGGCTATGGTTGATCATCTCAACGTTGCCTTCGCTCGCATTTGGACCGTTGATTCAACACAACAATTTCTCGAACTCCGAGCAAGCGCGGGACTGTATACACATTTGAACGGACCTCATGGTCGAATCCCGATAGGACAATTCAAAATCGGGCAGATTGCGGCAGAGAAAAAACCCCATCTCACCAATTCTGTAATCGGTGACCCTCGCGTTTCAGATCAAGAATGGGCCAAACGAGAGGGAATGATTGCCTTTGCTGGATATCCCTTATTCCAAGGTGAAGAAATCCTGGGTGTTATGGCAGTGTTTTCCCGACACCCATTGACAGAGTTGACTCTGGATACGCTCAGGATGGTGGCCGACCGCATGACATTAGCTATTGAACGCCAGAATTTCCTCCAGACCAATCAGGATCTCTCTCTTCGGTATGAACGAATTTTATCTTCTGTGGGAGAAGGGATTTTTGGATTGGATCTTGAAGGTCGAACGACCTTTGCCAACCCGGCTGCCGCTCAAATGCTGGGGTATGAACCAGAAGAACTCATTGGGATACCGATGCATTCCACAGTTCATCACACCCATTCAGATGGATCACCATACCCTCGAGAAGACTGCCCCATGTATTCCGCCTTGAAGGATGGTGCAATACACCACATCGAAGACGAAGTCCTGTGGCGCAAAGACGGAAGTTCATTTCCCATTGATTACAGCAGTAGGCCAATTCATGATGAACACAATCAGTTTGTAGGCGCGGTTGTCACCTTCAAAGATATCACTGAACTGAAACAAATGGAGAAAGCTCAAGCTGATCTCCAACGGGCTATTGATCAAGGCGTAGAAGGCGTTGCCCTGCTTGATCAAAATGGAATTTACACGTATGTCAATCAAGCTCACGCTGGAATGTATGGCTATATCACCAAGGAACTTTTGGGGCAATCTTGGGAAATACTTTATTCCAAAGAACAGCTAGCGTACATCGATGACAAATATCTACCTCAACTCAGGAATACTGGAAAATGGGAAGGGGAGCTTATGGGGTTGCGCAAAGACGGAACGAGTTTCCCCGTTGAGATATCACTCTCCCTTCTCAACAATCAGAATGGCTCTTCGGCCGACCTTATATGCACCTGCCGAGACATGACCGAACGTAAAAAAGCCGAAGAGCAATTTCGTCTCGTCGTCGAAGCCGCTCCCAGTGGAATGATCATGATTGATCGCCACGGATCTATTGTTCTCGTCAATCAATTAGTCACTCAACTCTTTGGCTATCCTCGCGAAGAATTATTGAATCAGAGCATCGAATTGCTTGTCCCCGAACGCTTCCGCGCGCAACACCCTGAGCACCGAACCGGATTCTTTGCTGATCCTCGACCACGCGCCATGGGCAGTGGACGCGAACTCTTTGGCCTCCGTAAAGATGGCTCCGAGTTTCCCGTTGAACTTGGCTTAAATCCTTTAGTCACGGGCGATGAGACATTTGTCTTGGCCTCGGTCGTCGATATCACCGAACGCAAAAAAACCGAGTCTGTCATAACGCAAACCACTCAAGCCCTAGAACAACAAAATCTGGAGTTGGCCGAAACTCGCGATGAAGCACTTGCCGCTGCACGCTCAAAATCTTCTTTTCTGGCTACTATGAGTCATGAAATCCGAACCCCGTTGAATGGAGTCATTGGTATGACTGACCTCCTCCTAGACACGGGATTAGACGCCGATCAGCGAGATATGGTCGACACCGTAAAAAACTCTGGAGAATTCCTGCTCACCATCATTAACGATATTTTAGATTTCTCAAAAATCGACGCAGGAAAATTGGACTTGGAAATTATCCACTTTGATATACGGAAAGCCGTGGATGACGTCTTAGATATCCTTGCTGAACGAGCTAGTCAAAAAAATCTTGAGCTGATTGGCTTAATCTATGCTTCAACCCCTCTGCAATTGCAAGGAGATCCGGGAAGAATCAGACAGGTTCTTTTTAATCTCCTAGGGAATGCGATCAAATTCACGCAGGATGGTGAAATTGTGATTGACGTCTCAGTGATCGAGACGACCCGCGACACCACGACTCTTCGTTTTGCTGTCACAGACACAGGCATTGGCATAGCTCATGAAACTCAGCAAAGGCTTTTTGACTCCTTTACCCAGGCGGATAGCTCAACGACCCGCAAGTTCGGCGGTACAGGATTAGGATTGGCCATCAGCAAACAATTGGTGACCCTGATGCAGGGGGAAATTGGCGTCATCAGTGAAAAAGGACATGGCAGCACCTTTTGGTTCACCATTCCCTTAGCTCATAGTTCCACGTCCTCTACAACTCCAGTCCCCAATATCACCATGAAGGACCGGCGGGTGTGCATCGTTGAATCCAATGACACCATACGCTTTCTCCTTCAGCATTACGCCGAATCATGGGGAATGATTTGTGAAGTCACACCCAACGGACGTGAAGGACTCGCGCTAATCCAGCAACGCGCCAAAGAGGACCAATCGTTCGACGTCGCCATTTTGGACCACACGTTCTCAGAAGCCGCGCAAGAAGACGGACTCTCCTTAGCTAAACACATACGGCAAGACACCAAAATACCCCACATACCACTTATTCTCCTTACTGCTCTGGGAAAACGAGGGGAAGGAAAATTAGCTCAGCATGCCGGCTTTAATGGATATCTGACAAAACCTATTCGGCATCAACAATTACAACAATGCCTCCAAATGATTTTAGGGGACGACCAACAAACTACTTTATCTACCAGCAATCAGCCCTCCGCGTTAATCACTCGACATACAGTTGAAGAAGCACAAGCTCAAACACACGCACATATTCTTCTAGCTGAGGATAATGTGGTTAACCAAAAAGTTGCTGTTCGCATGCTTCAAAAAATTGGCTATCGTGTCGATGTCGTTGAAAATGGACAAGAAGTGATCGACGCTCTTGAACGAACATCCTATGATTTAGTACTCATGGATTGCCAAATGCCAGAGATGGATGGGTTAGAAGCGACCCGGAAAATTCGTGAAGGAGAAAACCTTAAGCGCGAAGCGAAAGAAAAAATCTCGCCTGACGCCTTACCCCTAACCCATCACGAAAAATCCCGCGTTCCTATTATCGCCTTGACAGCCAATGCCTTATCTGGAGATCGAGAAACCTGCCTTGAAGCTGGGATGGATGATTTTCTGACCAAACCCGTTCGAATAGAAGACCTTAGAGCCATGACTCACACATGGTTACCCCAACCTATAGAAAACAACTCAGAGGATCAGCACATGGCAGAACATACTCGAAAAAACCCAACCACCGTAGCACCTAGCCTTGATGAAACCATCCTCAACGATCTCAAAGCGCTGGGCGGCGATGACGATCACGAATTTTTCCTGACATTAGTCGATCAATTCCTCGAAGATTTACCTCGCCATCTGGAAGGCATTCAGGAGGCACTTGAGCATCAAGATTGTGAAGCCTTAGTGAAAGCCGCTCATACCTGTAAAGGCTCGGAGCGATCGATTGGAGCGACTTGCCTGGCAGATATCAGTTACACCTTGGAATCGATGGGGCGAGAAGGAAATTTAGAAGACGCCAATGAAAAATTGGCTCAATGGCTCCAGGAACAAGAACGCACGACTCAAGCACTCCAAGAAGAACGCAATCAAGCGACTGCAGAAGTGAAAAGGGAGAAGGAAAAAGTTAGAAGCATAAGAAAGAAATACGAGTGAACTTGGCTCACCCTTCTTCCTTCTCCCTTTTTACTTCTCACTTCATCAACTACCACCCAATTTTTTGCATGCGTTCTATGGCTTCCGCCAATCGTTCTTTGGTTGTCGTCACCGTCATTCGAATATAGCCCTCTCCCGGATCACCAAACCCGTTACCCGGCGTGGTGACAATTCCAGCCTTTTCAATAAGATGCGCGGTGAATGAGGATGACGTATAACCTTTGGGCACTTCAATCCAAACGTAAAACGCCGCTTCTGGCGTTTCCAGGGACAACCCAAGCTTCTTTAACCCAGACACCAACACATCTCGACGCTCCTGGTAAATCGCCCGCAGATCGTTCGTGACGGAATCATCCAATTCCAATGCCGTAATGCCCGCTTCT
>JAJDBS010000166.1 GCA_029261235.1 Nitrospirales bacterium | reverse complement strand
CATAGGCTGGGGCAAACTTCAGACACCAGCACCGTATCGATTCATAGGTCACGATGATGCCCCGCTCAGCGAGCAGCTCTTCGACTTCACGAAAACTGAGGCAAAAGCGATGATACAGCCAGACGGCGTGACTGATGATGGCAGAAGGGAATCGATGGCGTTGGTAGCTGATGGGTTGAGTCTTCATGCCATCCAGTGTGGCAAATACGAGTTAACCTGACAATACCGAGCATTGCAACCAAACCATTGAACCTGACCCAAAACGGGGAGGTTAAATATCATTCTGCTTTTAATAACGAATGACCGCTATTGACGGTAGCCGACGTTACGATGATGTGATTTCGTCATTGTGGGAATACAGTGCTATTTCTCTTCTTCAGCGCAATGCTGTACAAGAGTTGCAAATTCAGTTGGTGAAAGATCTTTGGTCGGGTTTAAAAAGACCTTTCCACATTCTAGGCAAATTATATAATCTGTCTTCCTTCCATTTTTATCTATCAAATGATCGATTATCTGCGCATGTTTGCAAATTTTGTCTCTGTGCCTGGCTTTCCATTTTTCTTGCAGCACAACGGCATTGGCTAACGTCATGATTTCTCTCCTGGGATAAAGAATAAAAAATCGTGGTGTATGGGGTCTAACCCAACAAAGGGATTAAAAGTAACATAGACTTTCCCAGAAGCTCTTGTTTTTATTGGAGAATCCTTTGATGAGCACCTTCCGTTTTTCGAGCCAAAAATTGGGCGAAAAACGGGAGTCCCAAAATGATGAAAAGACATTAAACTTCAATACGTTATACAAATTCCTATGAGACATATCGTCCCTTTGTTGGGTTATACCCTCGCGTTGAAGCCGGAAGGTTTCAATGGCACAGCTGACAGGAGCCGTATGAGTCGAGAGGCTCACGTACGGATCTCTGGGGGACTGGAGGTGAAATCCCTCCGGTCTACCCGACCCACCATATCCGCTAGTCACATTCTGGGTAGCATCCCAATTCCACCGAGAGGGATTTAAGCCTTATTAAAATCTTGAGAGCACGGCCCAGGTGACCAGTAATATGAGTGTAAAAGCTTCCATGTAAAATCCTCCTTCACTGAGATGAGACTGTTGGATGTTCGTCACTGTGAGAATGTGCAATGGTAATGCCAAGATAGATGATTGTTGGTGTTGCAAAATAGGCCGTAGTATCAAATGGGTAGATTGTCGTCATGTGTTTTTGTTGGCATTATTCATTTAGGTGTGCGGGAAACAAGAGCGCGCTTTGTGCGAACTCACTCAATATAGGTGGAAGGTCCAGAAGGGAAGGTACAAATGAATCACGAAAGCATGAGGGGACAGAAAGAGGGGCTGGAGAGTGGGTACCCATTCTGTTGTCTGAACCAAGAGCTCTTGGGGGAAACCCATTGGCACTTTTACAGCAAAGGTTTTCTTACCCCATCAACGACGACGTAGGAAGTCTCTACCCAAACCCAGTCTTTATTCGCTGGACCATGAATTTGTACACCAGTGAAAACGGCATAATCGGTTGTGCTGGGATTCACAGTGAGATGGATCATCCGTTCAAGATCTTCTTTAATGATTTCTTGGGTGATTTTGGTCAGCGTGACTAAATCGGGAATTTCTGCGAAGTCAAATTTTCCAAACAGGCGTTGTTTTAACAGGCTCTGCTCCAGGTCATCTTGATCCAGGTCCAGGCTGAGTGCTCCTTCAGAACAGCTTTCGAGAATCTTCAACAAGGCGCCACAGGCCTGGGACATGGCCTGGCGGCCTGAGCGGCGGCAATTTCCGAGGGTGCCATGTTCATCGATGGCGATATGCGGGAAGGCAAAATACACGTATCGTTCTCGGCCATCAAAATTGGGGGCATGATGATGGGCGGCTTGAAATCCTGTAACACCCAGATACAACATGCCAGCCAGACTTGAAAAGTCAAACGCGCCATTCCAAGCATTATGGAGTCTGTTCATGAAGGGAGTCGTTATCTCGTCCCGACACACGCTCACGCAGGCGATGGAGTTTTTCTGCTCTATGCCAAAGGGCCGTAACCGAAATTGGGAATACTCCACAAACGCATCACAGGGGTAAGCATTGGGAAAATTTCGGTCCAAGGTTTCCTTGAAATTGAATGGTCCTGAAGGCGTTTCAATTGGCGAAGTAATGGGTGATAACTGAGTTGGCATGGGTGCAATTTCCTTAGTCAGTGAGTTTTTAAGACGTGGTGCAGGTTCCAATACATCCTAGTTCTAAGCAAAGGAAGTGCCAGCTATGGTCCAAAAAAAAATTGCGAAAAAAGGGAAATTAACTGGAATTATTACTCATTCGCTTTCAATCGATCTCAAAGGGAATGACAAGGGTGCGGGTTTGCACTCGGCGGAGTGTGCATAAAATGGCTTAACGAGAAAGGGGATCACTTCTCCAGGTCTGGTCGGGCCATGAGAATAGTTGGAAGGGTAAAAAGGCATTGGCCCGCTCACATGACCAAGGCCCAATAGGAGTAACTGAGAGGCCAGAAGACTCGACTCATACCACACAGCGGTGAGATGGTTGGCTGTTGTCCGCGGGTTATCGGGCCATCGGATATTTCTCTTCAGTATTCAGGTCTATTTCTCCAAGGTTTCCGGAGATACGTGAAGATAGCGAGCCGCTTGTTCCTTGTCCTGATTCGATAATCGCAACACTTCATGAATCACGATGCGTTGGATATCAGCGAGAGACTGTCGGCCAAGCTCAAACTGCAAATGAATGGAGTTGGGCGAGGACGGTTGCTCATTAGTGGGAGCCTTCTGGAAATGAAAATCCTGGGCAGAGAGCACCGGCCCGTGAGAGCAGAGTGCCGCTTGTTTTATCAAGGCTTCTAACTCTCGAATGTTCCCGGGGAATGGGTAATCGTGTAAATGAGGGAGCATAGAAGCTTCAATGTCGATCTTGGGACGGCCAATTTCTTCTCCATAGGCCTGCAGCGTTTTCATCGCTAAAGGAAGGATATCTTCCTTGCGGTCTCGCAGGGGAGGAATGGACACCTGATGGTCTCGAAGTTGTGCGAGTAAGGCCGGATGAAAGGCCGGTTCCTGTCCTGGCTCATTTTCTAGAAATGCGCTGGCGACAATGAGACGAGTGTTCAGAGGGAGGCGGTCATGTCCTCCGAGTCGGCCATAGAAACCAGTGCGCAGGGCCTGGGCTAAGGTTTTTTGCACTGGAAGGGGAAGCAGTTCGATGGCATCAATAAACAGTGTTCCCCCATCGGCATATTCTATGGCTCCTAGCCCGGCCTGATTGGCTCCGTCAAAGGCACCGCGTTCATAGCCCCATAACTGGTGTTCAAGGAGCGGGCCGGTTAGTTCGGTACAACGCAGGGGGACAAAGGCCCCTAGCTGTTGAGGGCTGTTGTAATGCACAACACGAGCCAGGAATTCTTTACCGGTGCCGACCTCCCCTTGAAGAAACAGCACCGGCATGCCCTGGGATACGAGCTGTTGGAGTGTGTCGCGGACTGTTGCCATAGCGGAATTATTGGCGATCACATGGTCCCACGCATACTGGCGTTGTTGTTCCGAAGTCGTATATTCAAGGCGGCGACTGAGCGTGAGATAATTGAGGGCTCGATTGAGGGCCGGTTCCACGGACGAAAAATCAACGGACTTGATCAGGAAATCGTAGGCACCCAGCCTCATAGCTTCCACCGCATCCTCGACACTTCCATAGGCCGTCAACATGACGACCAGGGTTTGGGGAATCGTTTGTCGTACCCGTCGTAAGGTTTCCAGTCCATCCATATCTGGCATTTTCAGGTCGAGAAAGAGGAGATCTGGCACTTCGTACTTCACCGCCTCAAGCAGTGAGGCTCCAGAATCGAAACTCCTGACGAGATGCCCCTTTTTCGTTAATCGACGGCTTAAGGCCGCACATACAGTTTGGTCATCGTCGGTGACATAAATCGTTGTACGCATACCCATCCTTCTTGTTGTGAAAATGGAAAACTAGTCCCACTGCCAATGTCCTCTGGATGTGGCGGTGGGCATTATTTCTGCTTTGTAGATCACCTCAGCAGGATGACCGATAAATCTTTGTTCATGACGTTCCCTCACTTTTTAACTCGTAGAAGAGATCCCCCCAACGTCGCTCTTTGTCCATGGGCTCTTGGACAAACAGCAAGCAGCGTGAGGGGGTCCCCGGCCCAACGGGAAATGAAATAGGAAAAGACCCTGGGACTGTCTCCTGTGCAAGGTCTATGCTCACGGCGCGTCTCTAACAGTGGAAGGATAAATGCCTTATTTTTATAGGACGTTCTGTCAGCAATTCCTTTTCGACTTGCGGGGTATGCAGTTGACACCCTTGAGCATGTGCGAAGCTGCACAGAAGGAGATGTGTGAATGGGCACGTTTTCAGGCGATGAAAAATTGAAATGTCTAAGTGAAAAACTGCTAGAGATTATTTGAAATACAAAAATTTCAAAGGAGTGAAATTTAAAAAACGAACCTTCCGAACTGCCTCCTTTATTGAAGCGAGACGCATCAAGAGAAGAAGCACGTTGTCTCTAACTCGTATTCCAACTCCGCCAATCACCCAATAGAATCAAACAACGTTTCCGCTTTGGTCCTAGTTTTGCGTGAGGGAACCAGTGGCATGAAAACGTTGCGCATAAAATTCCACTCCAATTTTTTTTAAAAAAGGACAATTGATCATGGAAAACACTCGACGAATATGTGTAGCGCTTCTTCTGATTCTTGGAGGAATTTCATGGACAGAAATTTCCTTCGGGGCTGGAGACCATACTAAAGAATTCCCGAGTGATGTTGATCGCTTGAAAACGATTTTAGAGCAGCCTCATTCCCTGTCTGCGGCGACACCGGAATGGCTGGATGTGGGTATTGAACATCGAACTCGTTATGAAACCTTTAATCACAGTTTTACGCGTGACGCTGCAGGTAGTAATCAGATGGTGGCTCAGCGGACGCGAATGTTGTTGGGGATCAAGGATATTTGGGATCCTCTCCGATTTGCGCTTGAAGTCGCGGATTTCCGGGCTCCGGTGGCTGATCGGGGGCAAAATCACGAACCAAATTTTGTCAATCATTTGGATGTTTTTCAGCTTCACTTTGATCTGCTCTCTCAAGATTTTCTGGGAACAAAAACCTTCGGAAAGCTTGAAGTCGGTCGTATGGTCATGGATTTTGGAAAAGGGCGTCTCGTGGCGGGCCATCGGTTTGGAAGCTTTACGCCAACATTTGATGGTGTGCAATTGACTCTAGGCTCGGACACCAATCATGCGTGGGGACTTCGAGCCTTTGTGACACGACCGGTTCAACGACATACAGTCAGTCCTGACTGGAATACTCCTAGTTCCTATTTTTCTGGTGCAGCGATTGTCAGTCGTCATGTCCCCTGGGCGAATGGGGAGTTGTATGTTTTTCAACTAAATGAGGGAAATCATTTGCGAAAACGTAATCTTTCCACTATGGGCTTTCGCGTCTTTACCCAACCTGCTCCAGACCACTGGGATTACGAAGTAGAATCAATCTATCAAGTTGGGGAGATCGATCATACGAATCACTTTGCACATCGCCATCACGGTGAGGTGGGCTATAGTTTTACAACAAATTGGCCTCTCCGGTTTGTCTATCTATTCGACTATGCGTCCGGGGACTCCAATCCGAAAAAGAACTTTGATTTCTTGTTCGCGAAACGCCGCGCAGAATATGGCCCAACGGGAATTTTTGGCAGCATCTTTCCCAGCAACATTTTTTCTCCCGTTGGATTTCGTTCGACCCTTCACCCACTCTCCACCATTAAATTCATAGTGTCGCATCGGACGTTCTGGCTGGCCGATGGCCGTGGGCCTTTTGTGGGCAGTGGTCTGCAGGACTCGACTGGTCGGGCCGGAACTTTTTTGGGGAATTTATTCGATACATCGATTCATTGGGCTCCTATGACTGGATATTGGCGGCATACGGCATTTGATGTCGGATTTTCCCGATTATTTAAAGGCTCCTATTTTGATCGGGTCCCACGCAGTCCTGGTACCGCTGATGTCAGTTATGTGTATACGATGGCGACATTGACATTCTAGGTTCTCCATTTACTGGCTCTGGTTTTTTAACATGCCTCAATCCTCTGACATGGTTCACCTTAGTACGTTGGTATTTCGCACAGGACATACCGTACGAATCCGCACAATCTCTTCCTATTATTATGAAAGGCTCCTCAGACATAGAAAAAAAATTATCGAGAACAATGCCGCGAACAATGCGATGGCCTACTCAGTCTTGTGTTTTCGTTGGCCCACGCCATCACATTCCCTAGTGGCATAGGACTTGCGCATAGGAGCATTGACGAAACGTGGGTTGATCACATTCCGATGTTAGAAAAAATACTATGGACGAAGAGATGAAGGAGAGATAAATGGAGTCGATGGTGTCGAATATCCGGGTTTATCTCAACGATTTTAATTTCAAAGAAAACCTGCGCGGGTTAGGAAGCCATGTCAGGGGAGATGTCTTAGCCGGAATCACCGTGGCGATGGTCATTCTTCCCATGGCGCTAGCCTTCGGGGTGGCGTCCGGGCTGGGAGCCGTTGCAGGGATGTGGTCGGCGGTGGCAGCTGGTCTGGTCGCGGGTCCTCTCAGTGGGTCAGCATGGTCGGTGGGCGGGCCGACCGGGCCGATGACGATTCAAATTCTGTCTATCGCGCAGACGCATCAATTAGCAGACGGCTCGCCTGATGTGGTCTTTATTTTTACCACCATCGCCTTGGCCGGGTTTATTTTAATTGTGTTGGGGTTGTTAAAACTCGGGCAGTTTATCAAGTTCACTCCGTATTCGGTCATTTCAGGATTTATGACGGGGCTGGGCATTTTATACATGTTGCTACAGCTCAATCCCTTTCTTGGGCTTCCAGGGGCCAAAAGTATTACGGCGGCCATCACGGAATTACCTTCCACCTTTATGCACACTTCCCCTGCGGCGGTGAGTATCGGCCTGTTGACCTTAGGAATTGTGATCCTGTGGCCAAAAATTTCACCGGTGACCTGGTTGCCAGGGCCCCTAATCGGATTGTTCGTGGGAACCGGGGTTTCTGCTTTGCTTGGCCTCAACATTCCGACCATTGGTGAGGTGCCCACGGGATTGCCGGATTTGTATCTTCCAGATCTTACCTTGCTTCAAGCGGCGTTTGTCCCGGCCGCGGCCCTTGCCGGTCTGTGTATCTTTGATAGCCTACTTACGTGTCTCATCGTCGATAACATGACCGGCACCCATCATAACAGTGACCGGGAATTGGTCGCCCAAGGGTCGGCGAATCTCTTTTCCGGATTAGTCGGTGGGTTGGGAGGGGCAACGAATACCATGCCGTGTGTGGTCAATATTCAAAGTGGGGCTCGTACCCGCTTAGCTTCCATCACGATGGGGCTGGTCCTGCTTTCCTTTATTCTCGGGCTGGGATCGCTGGCCGCTTCGATCCCGCTTTCGGCTTTGGCAGGGATTCTTCTCAAGGCTGGGTATGACATTCTTGATACGCGCGTGTTGCCGGTGGTTCGACGATTACCAACTTCGGATTTGATGGTGTTTGCACTGGTCGTGGTCATGACCGTGTTTTGGAACTTGCTGTCGGCCGTGGCCATGGGACTGGCGGTGGCGTTCTTCCGCTTTGTCAAAGACCAGGCTGATCGTTATAAGGCTGACCTGAATCAACGAAATGAACAGGTGAAACAGGAAGAAGATGACCTCATTTTCGCCTTTGCCAGGGACCATGCTCGGAAGATGAGCCACAATGGCGCCGATCTTGGGGAGATTAGCGGTCGGTTTGAACAGATCGTGCGGGGGCAGCTTCTGATTGTTCGACCCCATGGCCCGTTATTTTTTGGAGCGATCGATTGGTTGAATGAGACGGTGGAACATCTTGATCGTAAAGATGTGCTCATCATTCGGTGCCGGTGGTTGGATGAGTTAGATTTGTCCGGTGCCTATGCCTTGGGTGATCTCATTGAGGCCGCCAATCGTCGTGGTGTGGCCGTGTTGACGGCCGGTATGTCCTCCAGGACTCGACAGGTTCTCACGGATCTCAATGAACTCTCTCGACTACAATCCGATTATATTTGTGCCCATTTTAATGAGGCACTGGAGCTTGCGATGCAGATCATGGAAAAGAAATCAGAAGCGGCAAAGCAGCCGTCTCATCATTAATCAAGGGCGGCCATCTCTTCGCGCATAGCTCGTTTGGCGTTTCCCTTTTCAACTATTATGACACCATATCTTCAGGCCTTTGGACAAAATTTTCTTGATCATGCCCCGCGGTGGTACAAACTGACCATTGTCGGATTTCTGATCCTCAATCCTCTCTTGTTGAAAAGTGTTGGTCCGTTTTTCACGGGGTGGGTCCTTATTCTTGAGTTCATTTTTACCTTAGCCATGGCACTCAAAAGCTATCCATTGCAACCTGGAGGCTTGTTAGCTCTGGAAGCGGTGTTCCTCGGGATGGCTAAGCCAGAAACGGTGTATCACGAAGCGTTGAATAATTTTTCGGTGATCCTCCTGCTCATTTTTATGGTGGCGGGGATCTACTTTATGAAAGATTTGTTGTTGTATGTGTTTGCCAAAATTGTGGTGCAGGTGCAATCAAAGACAAAGCTGGCCCTCATATTTTCAGGAATGGGAGCATTACTGTCAGCGTTTCTAGATGCCCTGACGGTCACGGCAGTCATCATTGCCGTGGCGGTAGGATTTTTTAAAGTGTATCACCGAGTCGCGTCCGGGAAAGGGATGCAGGATGAGCATGATCATTCTGTCGATGATGAGGTGGAGAGTCTTCAGCGTTTGGATTTAGAAGAGTTCCGGGGATTTTTGCGGAACCTCCTAATGCATGGCGCGGTGGGGACGGCCCTGGGCGGCGTCTGCACTTTAGTGGGAGAACCGCAAAATCTATTGATTGCCGAAAAGGCAGGGTGGAATTTTCTGGAATTCTTTATCCGAATGTCTCCCGTCACCCTTCCGGTTCTCGGTGTCGGATTCCTCACGTGTGTCTCGGTTGAACGTTTCCAATGGTTTGGGTATGGATTTGGTCTTCCCTCCGCTGTCAGGGATATTCTGTTGCGATTTGATCAGGAAACCTCTCGGAAGATGGATCATCGTTGTACCGCCCGTCTCATCATTCAGGGATGTGCGATGCTGTGGCTGATGGTGGCCTTGGCCTTTCATTTGGCGGAAGTGGGCATCATTGGCTTGTCGGTCATCGTGGGCGTAACTGCATTGAACGGCATTATTGAGGAACATCAGTTGGGAGAGGCGTTTAAAGAGGCCTTGCCGTTTACGGCCCTCTTAGTGGTGTTCTTTGCCGTGGTCGGGGTCATTCAGGAACAGCATCTCTTCAACGGGATTATCCACTATGTTTTGGCTATGGATGGAGATCATCAGATCGGCATGTTTTTCATCGTCAACGGCATTCTATCCGCGATAAGTGACAACGTGTTTGTGGCCACGGTGTATATTGAACAAGTGTTGCAGGCGTTTCATCAGGGTGTGATTACTCGAGACCAATTTGATCTCCTGGCGGTCGCCATTAATACCGGCACCAATATTCCCAGTGTCGCCACACCCAATGGGCAGGCGGCGTTTCTCTTTCTCTTGACCTCTACGCTAGCCCCGTTGATACGCCTTTCGTATGGTCGAATGGTCTGGATGGCGCTCCCGTATACCTTGACGATGACATTGGCCGGACTTCTGGCGGTCTACCTGCTGTTATCACCTCTTACTCAATTCTTCTATGCTCAAGGACTGTTGACGCATCATATCCCTGCGGCCGTAGAACTGCTTCATGGCCATTAGCTTCTGGTTTCGATGACTGGGGGCGGACTATTTGAGAACGATTATTTTTCTTTAACGCATTTATTTACACATGTACCGTCATAGCTGGAAAGGGAGATAATGAAAATTCAATCTAAGCAGTCGTTAACGTTGCATCGTGGCACAGGACTCGGACTGGCCATTTGGCGCACTATCATCGAAAGAGTTGGTGGAGAGATTCATGCCGAGTTCCAACCACATATTCGGACCACGATCTCGATGTCGTTGCCCTGTGTGTGTCAATCCCACCTGTTGAAGGTCTAAGCCATGCGTGCAACGATTTTTGTCACCGATGACGATGAAGTGGTTCGCCAGGCGATTAGCCGACGATTGGCGAAACGTCATCACGAAGTTCGAGGTTTTGATTCAGGTGAGGCGTTGCTCGGGGCATTGGAGTCTGAGCAGCCTGATATCATCTTCCTGGATATGAAAATGTCTGGCATGAGCGGGTTGGAAACCCTCAAGCAGGTCCGTTCAAAAAATATACAAGCCATCATCATTTTGCTCACGGCCTATGGCACGGTTGAAGATGCGGTCGAAGCGATGCGATTGGGTGCGTATGATTTTCTCATCAAAAACGTAGATCTCTCTGGCGTCGAGCCGGTGATTGATCGGGCGTTAGAATATTTGACCCTGCGTCGTCGAGTTGACTTCGAATCCCAAGATCGTCCGGGTCGGTATGCTTTACAGAATTTGGTGTCCAACAGTCCCAGCATGAACGAGTTAGTTGGGTATATTCAAGAAATGACGCAGAATCACAAGACCACCGTGCTGTTGTTTGGGGAAACCGGAACTGGAAAAGAATTTGTCGCTCGAGTGCTGCACCACAATGGGCCTCGGGCACAAGGCCCATTTGTGGGGGTGAACTGCACGGCGATTCCTCAGGAGTTATTTGAAAGCGAGCTGTTTGGCTATGAGCGCGGAGCGTTTACGGGAGCTCATCAACGGAAACTAGGGCTCTGTGAACAAGCCGAAGGAGGGACACTCTTTCTCGATGAGATCGGTGATTTAAACCCGACCATGCAAGCGAAGTTGCTTCGAGTCCTTCAAGAACGATCCTTTAAACGCTTAGGAGGGCGTCAAGATATTGATGTCGATTTCCGGTTGATTGCCGCCACAAACCGTGACCTTAAAAAAGAAGTGGTCCAGGGGACATTCCGTGAAGATCTCTTTTTTCGTCTGAACGTCGTGTCGCTGGATCTTCCACCCTTGCGGAAGCGTGTGGAAGACATTATTCCCTTGTGTCTGCAGACGTTGGCTCGACACTGTCAAGATCTGGGCAAAGAAGTCACGGTGATTGATCTTGAAGCTCAGCAATTATTGGAACGCTATCCGTATCCTGGCAATATCCGGGAATTGCAAAATATGATTGAGCGCGCGGTAATCTTTTGCCGTGGTCAGATTTTAACCAAAGGTGATCTCCCGCGTGAAGTGCAAGAAGTCGTGCATGCTGCGGTGAATGTGGTCACGCAGGGCGAGCAGCCCATGGTGCGGATTGAGATGAAGCTGGGTGAACATTCATTGGGGGATATTGAAAACACACTGATCGAGGAAGTGATGCGTGTCTCGAATTTTAACAAAAGTCTGGCGGCTAAATATCTCGGCATCACACGATTTGCTTTGGACCGTCGCGTGAAGAAAATCGCTTGGTGATTAAGGATGATGCGGAATTTTTGGACCTAGGAATAGATCATAGAACACGTTCTTCATAGATTTGGCACAGGATTCATGCAAACGACTTCTCCCTTTTATTCTTCCAGCCTAGCCGTCTTCAAACAATCTGTATTATTTTCAGGCCTAGACGAAGGGCAACTCGGCCAACTGTTACAGCATTCCCGGCGCGAAACATGGAAAGAACAATCGTTGATTGGACTCAATTCGATGGAACGTTTTGTTGTGGTGACCAGAGGCCGTGTCGAATTGGTCCGGACAGATTCTTCCACGGGACGAGAAATGACGATCTTTCTCCTTCATCCCGGTGATGTGTTTGATTTGGTCACACTTCTAGATGGGGAGCCCCATGGCCTCTCGCCCATAGCTCTTGATCAGGTGGATCTCCTTTCGGTACCCATCACTTCCGTGCGAGCATGGCTCCGAACACATCCCTCGTTCAATCAACAATTACTACCGTACCTTGGACATCAAATGCGGGCATTGGAAGAATTGGCTGTCGATCTGGCGTTCCATAATACGATCACGCGTTTAGGTAGACTTCTGACTCATCATCTGCTTCCAAGTCATCAACCCCTTATGACGACTATACAGCCTATCCATCTACTGTATGATCTGTCTCATGCCGTTTTGGCCCGTATGATTGGTTCTGTCCGAGTTGTTGTGAGTCGACATATTCAAGAATGGAAGAAAAATGGTGTAGTCAGTACCAAGCGAAAACATCTGGCCATTCTGGATCTCAAGGCCCTGGAGACTGCCTGCAACAAGATTGAGGCGTCTTTTCCACGCAAGAAAGACTTTCACAACTAATCCTTCCTTCAGTTTTTTTCTTCATTCCACTAAAAGAACAGTTTTCTGTAACTAAAGTAGCAGAGCAGTCCGTGTTATCGCTTGTATGTTGCAAGAAAAGGTGATGAACGTTCTTGAGAGTCACTTTTGTCGCGAAGTTCATGGGTGGGAGTCTATGTACATACACCACAACACAACACACAAGGAGGAAGGTCTAATGGGAACTTCAATGAATTTTGTGATGGTCAGTTTGTTTTGTCTAGCTGTCGGCACGGTTGCGGTCGGGGAGGCCAGTGCGAAAAAGGGGGAAGGCTTTCTGTCTCTCTCGGAGGCCGTGAAAGTGGTGGAGCAGAAAGTAGGGAGTGATGTCCTGTCAGTCGATTTTCTGCCAAGTAAAAACGGTGATCCCTACTATCGTCTTACCGTGGATGAGACGCCAACTGGAGAAAAGAAAGATGTGTGGGTGGATGCTCGGACGGGGAAAATCAATCAAGTCATTGAACATGCGACTGGCATGGTTGATGATGAGCCAATGGCGATGTCGTTTGAGCGTGGACATTGGTATTATTGATCACACACGGATAACACGAGACTCCTCTCTGAAGGAGACTCTGCTCTCCTTCATCCCACACCGGGTGAAATGGTAAAAGGCTCCTAGGAGGCATTGTCAATTGAACTTGGGTTTGGCTGATTGGGCGGTATGAATACGCCAAGGCCCAGCTATCAACGTCACCGATTTCCCTCTGAAATTATCATCCACGCCGTACGGCTCTACCATCAATTCTGCCCCGGCTTTCGTCAAGTCGAAGAACTCTGAGCTGAACGTGGAGTCACCGTGACCTACGAATCCGTTCGCCAGTGATGTCAAAAGTTTGGGCCTGCATACACCCGCAAACTCAAGAAACAACAAGGTCGCTTAAGTGACACCTGGCATATCGACGAAGTCTTTATTGCGATTCAAGGAGAATGGTGGTATCTGTTGCGAGCCGTGGATTAAGACGGCGAAACCATTGATGCTCTGGTGCAGCGTCGCTGCAATCAGCACGCCGCGGAGCGCTTCTTTCGCCGCTTACTCAAAGGCTAAGGGTGCAAACCACGTTGACTCATCACTGACAAACTACGATGTTACGATGCCGCACATCGCATGGTGATGCCGACCGCCAAGCGCATCAATGATGTCTATGCCAATAATCGCGTGGAAGTGTTGCATCAACCGAGGTGACAACAAGAATATCATATGCGCGGCTTTGCTTCCTCAACGCCAGCCCAGCGGTTTTTGACAATGCACGGACTCATGCAAAATCTCTTTCGCCTTGGCCGCCACCTCATGCAGGCACTTCAGATTTGGCAGGATGCGGTGTGTGTATAAAGGCATAGGGCCAAGCGGCGTCATTTCGCCCTTTGATAGTCAAATTGACAATACCCTTTCACCACTAACCCTTTCTTAAGTTTTTTCTTCATTCCACTAAGAAAATCTTAGTCTGTAACTAAAGTTGCAGAACAGGCCGTATTGTCTCTTGTACGTTGTAGGTAGAGGGGATGAACACTCCTGAGAGGCGCTCTTGTCGCGAAGTTCATGAGTGGGAGTCTATTTTTATTCTCATAACACACAAGGAGGAAGGTCCCATGCGAACTTCAATGAATTTTGTGATGGTCAGCTTGATTGGTCTGGCTATCGGTACGGGCGCGGTCGGGGAAGCCAGTGCGAACAAGGCGGATGGCTTGCTATCTCTCTCGGACGCCGTGAAAGTAGTGGAGCAGAAAATAGGGAGTGATGTCCTGTCGGTAGATTTTCTCCCAAGCAAGAAGGGGGACCCCTACTATCGTCTAACCGTGGATGAGACGCCAACTGGAGAAAAGAAAGATGTGTGGGTGGATGCGCGGACCGGGAAAATCAATCAAATCATTGAACATGCGGCTGAAATGGTTGGTGATGAACCAGCCGTGATGCCCTAAGCGCATACTCTGGTGCTATTGATCACCCTCGGAGGCCATGAGCCTCCTCTCCGGAGGAGGCTCTGTTTTTCTTCATCACACGCTGGGTGAAGTCGTAAAAGGCTCCTAGGATTCGTATCGTTCCATCGGATTTTGGTTCATCTCGTCTTATGAAAAGTGATCGGATTTGGAGACATGAGAAGATTCCTCATAAAAACATTCAATTAAAATAAAGGAGAAAAGTATGGATACCTCACAACCCCATTTCACCACTATTGGACAATTGATGTCCACGAATCCGTTGCGGTTTCGTCCAGAATCACCGTGTATGGATATTGGTATTCAGCTCCTGTCTTCACAACTATCTGGCGGCCCCGTAGTGGACGCGGAGGGAAAATTTCTGGGTTTTGTGAGCGAATTTGATTTACTGAAAGCCTTGGATAATTCCCAGGATCTCAAGACCATCACCGCGCAAGAGATCATGTCCAAGGACCACATCCGCATTCAGGATGCGACGCCGATCAAAGAGGCCGTCCGACTCATGGAAGAGAATCATTGGTTAAATATCTGCGTTGAAGACAAGGGAATTGTCACTAAAACCTACACTCGCCATGATCTTTTGCGGGGATATATTGGCGTGGATTTTGGCATTGATGAAGAGTAACCGTATGCCTGAAGGCCAAATAGGAGAGAGGACTTGAGGAAATATTGTGTCTCATCTCATGACCGGCTGCCCGGTTAGCGAAAGGGAAGTCTCTAACGTGTCACAACTGAACTGATAGGAAGGACTCACGATGAGTATTTCGCAAAGGAATAGTTGGGTTCATGATCTGGTAGTAGTCGCGGCTGGAATATTTTTTCTTCAGGCACCAGCTATGGCCACTTCATCAACCGTCACCCAATTTGAAAACGGTTTGCATCCTCATCTTCTCTTACCGGACAATCGGATCGTGGTTGGAACGGTACAGCATATTAAATCGGGAGTCATGCAAATCAGCATTGGAGAACTGGAACCGCTGTTTCTTTCCCTGCAAGATGCTGCAGAACGAGGCATAAATTCGATTGTGCGGGGAGACAAACTGGAAATCGTACTGACGAATAACGATCTTCCCATTGACTATCATCTCGAGGGGCAGCTCGGGTGGGATCGTGTGGTGCGAGGCACCTTGCTTCAACCCTTAATCGGCGACCACAAATGGGCATTAATCCGGACGACCCAGGGAAAGGTTGAGCCCTTTGAATTAACAGTCGATTCCTTCCAGAAAGTGTTTGAAATTCCGGTGGGAGTGCCGGCTATATTTCTTCTCGATAAGCACAACATCATTATTGATGCCGTATCCGGTCATGAAGACGTCCTTCTAGATGCGCTAACCCGGTGGTCGAAAGAACGACAACGAATGGTACATTATTGATTAGAAATGAGAAAAAAATAGTGAGGCCCTTCAGGTGTTTTTCCCTCTAGTAGGGGGAAAATAATTCTGCTTAATCATGGAGTGTAGAGCGTGCTGATACTGATATCTAAGAAAGCGGAGTCAGCTGAATATGGCGCACTATCTCACCATCCAGGAGCGCTTCTATGCTTAACGAAGACCCAGGCGCTGGATCTCTCGAATGATGGGCTCACGCAGTTCGGCTAACCGTGTAAGAGGAATGGTTGAAGCCCGAAAGGAGGAGGCGGGGGGAATTTCTGAATCGGCATTGACTGCGGGGTTTACTGGATATTCTTTATTGGTGTGGGCAAACATTTCTTGCCCAGTTGGAGATATTAAAAATTCAATTAATTGGTTGGCTGCAGACAGATGTTTGGCATGGGCGGTCAGGCCGATGCCCGCCACATTCATGATGCTTCCCATGCCTCCTTCATCTTGGTCGGTAATCAGGGGGGCGATCGGGGCTTTGGGATCTTTGGCTAGATGACGGAAAATGTAATAGTGGTTCACGATGCCGACGCCGACTTTGCCTTTGGCCACCGCATCAACAATCTGCCGATTTTTTCCATAAACTTCATTGCCTGCGTTATCACGGATCCCTTGTAAAAATTCATTGGCCGTTTGTTCGCCTTTGGCCGCCAAGATCATGGAAGCACCCGCTTGAAGATATTCGCTATTGGCGGTTGGAATAGCCAATTTGCCCTTCCATGTTGGAGTGCCTAAATCCAATAGCGAGTGAATCGTTGAAGGATCAACCATGGTCGTGTTGTAGACGATGACCCACATACGCCCAGAAAGCCCAATCCAACTGTTATCAGGAGCACGAAATGGCTTGGGAATGGTGGTGGCCACATTGGGAAGGGTAATCGGTTGGAGCAAATTCAGGTTTCGCGCCAACTCCAATGCACCCGCTTCATTGGTGATAAACACATCGGCAGGTGTTCTGGCTTTTTCTGCCCGTAACCGGTTCACCAATTCCGTACTTCCGGCGGTCAGCAGTTGCACAGTGGTACCGGTCGTTTGTTGAAAGTGATCTAGAACGGGTTTAATCAATCGTTCGGCGCGTCCCGAATACACGACAACAGAATCTCCGGCATACAGTTTTGGAATTCCCAAGGCTCCAGAAGTTAACAAGCTAAAGATTAAAGATAGTGCAAGGAAAGGAAGAATCGTAAATTTCCTAACGGTTGGAATAATCATTTTCATAATTCACCCTTTACTATGGATATTCTCGATGGAACAAGCTTCACTACTCAGAACATGAGTAAAACGCAGACTACGTCAGATGGTAGACTTTCTTGAAAGGCGATTGTTTAGTTATCCTCCTGATTCCATTTCATTCTCTGTTCCATAGATACCAGTGGTGGTTCATGATTTTAACCATTTAGCGACACGATCCCACCAAGACGCCATTTTTTTCAGGACACCTTCTCGATCTTGTTGTTGGTCTAATTTTCCGCTCAGATCGTCAATTTCCTGATGTAGCTTTTTTACGTCCTTTGCTCGATGTTCGCCGACATTTTTTTCATAGCCTTTCAATACATCCGAGGCCACCCTTAAGGAAGATTTGGCATCGGTAGCATGGCCGTATTTGAATTCGTATTCCGCCAACTTGAGATTATTCGCAACCTCACGAAGTGGAAGGTGTTCTTCGATAAGACTAAAAAGAACACCTCGATTTTGGATGTCTCGCAAGGTTGTATCGGCAGCATCTGATTTATTATCTTCCAGGGATTTTTGGGCTCGTATAAGATTCCTCTTTGCTAAGGGAAGATTCAAATCTAAACTCGTGAATTCTATTCCCGAATAGCTCACGAGAGCTGGGCCAGTAGGCTTGCCATCAGATATTTGAGTCTTTTCTTGTGTCACACTGGTGATCGGACCCACCACGTCGACCTGGTCCAGTTCATCGAAAATTGGAATGAGAGTTTGGTGCTTCTCTTCTTCATGATAATACTTTAAGTCGCCGGCTTGAATGTTTGCCTCTACTTTAATGGGGGGAACCGTCTGTTCAATAATTTGAACTAACGTCAACCCTTTTGCAATATGTTCCAAGGCGCTGTTCGTTTTTTCCTCTTTGAGAGCTACTCTGGCGTCATTTACGTGTTTGAGGATCCGGCCGGCAGCCACGGACACAGCTTGAGATTCTTCCGCTGTCAGCTTGGTAGTCTGGCTGGTGTCAATCGTGGACGTAATTCGACCCTTTGCAAGCACAGGGACAGTGAATAGTGCTGTGGTGATCAGGATCGTTCCGATCATGACGACCTGGTTTCGGTGGCAAAGATTGTAGACTTTTTTCATTCGAATACTCCTGGTGATTGCCTCATTTCTCTTGCACTCCTCGAACTAGAAACACTAAGGGGACTTATTTTAAAATTCCGTTTACATCCGAGATGCCATGGTGTACTGAATTCTCCATGGCCTTCGATTGATTTAGAATACCTTGTGCTTTGGCTGTCTCCTCTACAGTCCCGTGTAGAACAAGCATGCATTTGTCTGCCTTGAGTAACATTTCATACTGCAGAAGACTGTCTTTGGGAATGCCAATACTGTAGAGCACGGCTCCGAGGCCTGTGAGTCCTCGAGCGAGAGTTGCCCCTTCCAACGCTCCAACAATCCAGCTGACTTACGGGCCTCCTATAACCACCTGGCCTAGCCCGGGTACCCTAAAGAATGCTGCTCCGACCAAGAAACCCCACAAGGCTCTCCAAAACGCACTCAATGTTCCCCAATACTTCATTCGGTCGCCGACATTATAGAAACCCACGATATGTTCATCAAAATGGTCGTCTTTTCCGACAATGGACAGTCTGTTCATATCAGAGCCTGCTCTTTGGAATTCCCGGATAGCCTCTTCTGCTTCTTAATGGGTGTTGGAAATGGCGATGACTGCGTTTGTATTACTCATGGTTTTGGCCCCTCCTTCTCTCTTTGCTTTTGTCTAATGAATTGAGTTTACTCAGTCTGTTGGAGGAGTTCTGCTACTTTAGTTACAAAGTTTGTAGAAAAATTTTGGTATGACCAAGGAGTTCTCGCTGAAAGAGATTGGCACAGTCCAGTACGGGGGGGAATGTTACGGCGATCCTTTGGGGATTTTTGCAAGCGCAGGTGTTTACATCATCCTGACAGTTGAGCAACGCGAGGCATTGGACTTGGCGATGGGGTTAGAGTGGTGAAGAGGAAAAGGCTGCCACGAAGGCCATCAATCTGACCGAATACACATTTTAGTTATAGGGAACCTCAGAATGGGGGAAGAAAATGACAGGTCATACCAACGGGCCTCACTGTTGTCAGACTGTCTTCTTTCGCCCATTAGCGTCTATTCGCGTGCACGTTTCGCCAATGTGTTCACCTCCCCAATTTGCAAATAGTGCCACTCTCGGATCAGTCGAATGGAGGGCTTCAGCGCAAAGAATATGCTGCCAATCAAAAACAACCATGTGCCCGTATAGGCGGTGTTTTCGCTGAAGAAAAGAATACTGCCCATTATGAAAAGTAATGCGGCGCTGAAGTCTGCTGTGGTGACCAATATCTCGTAAATGGCGAATAACTTCACGTGACGAGGAGAACGATGTTGTGCGGCTGGGTTAAACATTTTCATGATGCTGTCCCTTCTATTAATTCATACGCTTTGAAAGACTTGAATATTATCGTCCACCCAGGCACCCTTTCCAGTCATGATGATTTTACTGCAATTAGCTGGAAACACGCTTCTCTTCGTCTTTAAGGCTCGACAGCAACTGCTCACTGAAAATCTTGTGCTGCGGCAACAACTGGCGGTGTTAAATTGATTGGTCAAACGGCCCAAATTGACTTGCAGTGACCGACTATTCTGGGTCGTGGTCTCACGATTCTGGACACACTGGTCCAAGGCCCTCATCATTGTGTAACCCCAGACTATTCTCCGATGGCACCGGCAAGGGTTTCGATTGTACTGGAGTTGGAAAAGCCGCAAGCAGAAGTCCGGCCGCCCTTTCATTGATCCAGCCGTACGAGATCTCATTCGAAGGAGGAGTCAGGCCAACCCGTTGTGTGGCGCTCCACGGCTTCACTGTGAACTGTTCAAGCTCGATATTCATCTTTTCCAAACTTACCGTCTCAAAGTCCATGATTCGGCATCGGAAGCCTCCTTCACAATCATGGAAGATTTTTCTCAGTAATCATGCGTCTGACCTGGGCTCCATTGATTATTTTCCTTCCCCACGGCGAGATTCCGTGTCCTCTATGTTTTCCTCGTGTTGTCGAATGAGCGGCGTTCGGTTCTTCATTTTGGCATCACCGACCATCCTACGGCTGAATGGACGGCCCAACAGATCGTGGAGGTCTTTCCGTATGACACAGCTCCAAAGTATGTGCTGCGGGATCGGGATAAGATCTACGGAAGTGTATTTCGGCGCTGGTTTGCTGGAATGGGCATCGAGAAGGCGTGCACTGCTCCACGATCTCCATGGCAGAATCCGTATGTGGAGCGGCTCATCGGAGCAATCCGCCGTGAGTGTCTCCATCATCTGGTCATCTTGAACACCATGCACCTTCATCGGATCCTACAAAGCTCCTTAATCTACTACAATAAGAATCGGACGCATATTTCTCTCGATAGAGATGCCCCAGAAAGTCGAGAAAAAGAGTCATCCGAAAAAGGGGAGGTATACGCCATCCCGATGCTCGAAGGATTTCATCGCCATATCAATAAGATGGATGAATTAATAGAAGGGACAACCAGAAATGTAGATGATCCATTAAACCCAAATCATTGTGAGGCCGGAGAGTTTTTTGACCTTGCGCATGTAAAAGATCAAGCTGGCAACGGAAATTAGGAATTCACCAAGGATAGGCAAAGTGCCACATTGGTTCTGTATGCATACAAGAAGTGTTATCTATAACACGTTGAATTCTTTCACCAACAACGGAAGGGTATCAAGTTTGCTTTACATTAATACGAAAGAGGAGTAGCCTATTTACAAGAACTGGAGGGACGCGACGGTCCCAATTTTACGTATGAACGAAAAATTTTTATCTAACATGAAAATGTTTGCTCCGTTCGTCGTTTTTGCCTTTGTGATTTGTGGGGTAGTGGGCATGTATTGCCCAATGCCAGCCTCCGCAACCGATACACATCATTCACAACCAACTTCCCACCATTCCTCTTCATCCCAAACAACGGGAGAATGCCCTGAACAACTGACCAGTTCTGGGGTATATTTTGAAAAGGAAGATGTCCCTGTTCATGTTCTTTCTGTTGCGGCACTCACGTGGCTGCACGACATTTCTAACTTCGGTCCCATTAGGTATCTGGGCAATGACAGGACTCCCAACTCCACCACCTATCCTCTTCTGTTTCTTCTTTTCTCTGTTTTTCTGAATTGAGCTTCCCTAACAGTTGATTGCCAAAGGGTCCGGAAACCAACCGCGTTTCCGCGCTCATGTTGTCTATTTCCGTCACCTTGTTAGGGGGGCATCATGACATCGTTTCAGCTCCAACGTTCATTTCTACTCATCTTCGCCATAGGGCTGTTGCTGTCTATTGTTCCAGGTCTGTCGGTTCTGGGCGCTGAGCCTCCCCTGAAACTGGACACGCTCATCGAGGAAGCCTTTCAGCGGAATCCGGTCATTCAGACAGCAAAGCAGCAGTGGGAAGCCACGAAAGCGACAATCCCTCAAGTTCAATCTCTGTCTGATCCGGTCGTGGGTTTCGGCTACCGCGGGCCGGACATCATGCGAGAGGGTCGATTTCAAGTGCAACAGCAGTTTCCATTCCCAGGAAAGCTGGGGCTTAAAGGAGAAGTGGCTTCCAAAGCCGCCGATCAAGTCAGCAAGGCTTACAGGACCGTTCAACTTCGGGTCATCGCCCAGTTGAAGATTGCCTATTTCAACCTTCATTTTATTCATGAATCCATTGATGTCGTGAACAAGAATCTCATGATTCTCAAAGAGCTGGAGAAGACCGCGGAAGTGCGATATCAGGTCGGTAAAGGGATTCAGCAAGATGTCTTCCGGGCGCAAGTTGAGCTGTCTCGAGAAATGGAACGGTTGACCAGCTTGGAGCAGGAACAACACACGATCACGGCAGAGCTCAATCGAATCCTTAATCGCCCGCCGACCATGCCTCTTGGCAAACCGGAGGAACCAACCCTGACGGCTCTACCGTATAGCCTTGAAGAACTCATCAGTCTGGTCAAACGCCAGTCTCCACTCCTCCAAGTCCAGGCGCATGGCATTGAAAAAAGTCAATCGTCTTTGGCATTAGCCCAGCGAGAATATTACCCGGACTTTACGGTGACCCTCGGAGTCATGCAGTCATTCCGATCGGATGAGCTGACCGATGCGTTTGGCATGTTCGGCATAAAGGTCCCGCTCTACTATTCCACCAAACAACGCTATGGAGAAAAAGAAGCACTTGCGAACTTGGAAGGTGCACGGAAGAACTATGATGCGGTGTTACAAGACGCCCTGTTTCGGATGAAAGACAATGTGGTCCGAGTCCAACGAGCCGCACGCCTGGTGAAATTGATTGGAGGAGCTATTATTCCTCAAGCATCGTTGGCCCTTGAATCATCGATGGCCGGGTATGGGGTCGGAAAAGTAGATTTTCTGACCATGCTCGACAATGTGCTCAATCTGCAGCAAGACGAATTGGATCTCCATCGCCAAACCACCGACCACGAAATCGCCATCGCCAAGATTGAAGAGGTGATTGGGCAACCGTTGCACGGGCAAGCTGGCACGAGGGATTAAACTCATGAAACCACCGCACTCATACATGCTGAATCAAAAAGGCCTGAGCCGGTTGAAATGGGTTGGGTTTCTAGGGGTGATTGTGGCCGTGGGAGTTGGTGCGTACTGGTGGTTTATGGTGAGGGCGCCAGAACCCATGCACATGACCCAAACCACAGAAGAAAAAATGGTCTCGCATCCACCCGCCCAGAACAAGGGCGTAATGGTCAGTCAACACAAGCAACAACTGATTGGGGTGAAGACTGAACCCGCCACGATCAGAGACCTGACTCATACGATTCGCACCGTGGGGCAGGTCGAAGTTGACGAACGACGACTGACCCACATGCACACGAAACTCGAAGGGTGGGTGCAGGAACTCTACGTGAAGTTTACGGGTGAACACGTCCAGAAAGATCAAAAACTGTTTGAAATGTATAGTCCCGAACTCGTCTCCACCCAGGAAGAATATTTATTGGCTTTAAAAGCCGTGAAATCTCTTGGGGACAGCGAATTTCCGGAGATTGCACAAAATGCACGGTCGCTCCTTGAAGTCACCCGTCAACGATTTTCCCTCTGGGATATTACGCCCGACCATATTCGAGATTTGGAGAAGACTGGGAAAGTTCTTCGGACCTTGCCCTTGCATGCCCCAAGCTCAGGGTATGTCATGCATATGGCTGTTCGTGAAGGCATGCATGTGATGCCGGCCATGGAACTTTACGCGTTGGCTGATTTATCAACGGTGTGGGTCCTGGCAGATGTGTATGAATATGAAATCCCCCTCGTGGAACTTGGACAGGAAGCCAAGGTCACGTTTTCATATTTCCCAGGCCAAACGTTCAAAGGCAAGGTGACGTATGTGTATCCCATCCTTGAAACCAAAACACGGACGGTCAAAGTCAGGTTCGAACTGCCGAATCCAAAATGGGCACTCAAACCAGGCATGTTCGCCAATATCGACATCCAGATTCCACGTGGGAAACGGTTAGTGATTCCGAATACGGCGGTCCTCGATTCTGGCACCGAGCAACTCGTGTTTATTGATCAAGGCCAAGGCATGTTCGAGCCGCGCAAGGTGACGGTGGGTGTGCGGACGCGGGATGCCTATGAAATCATTGAAGGAATCAAGGCCGGGGAATTAGTGGTCACGAGAGGCAACTTTCTCATAGATTCAGAAAGTAACCTGAAAGCGGCCACGGAGATGATGATGCCGGGCATGGATATGGGCAAGAAAAAAAACGACGAGCAATCAATGCCCATGGGGGACATGCAACCGTGAAAAAGGAACCCGTGTCGTGATTGAAAAAATCATCGAATACAGCGCAAGAAATAAATTTATCGTCCTGCTCATCGTCGCATTCCTCGTCGCTTGGGGTGTCTGGGTCATGCGGGTGATGCCATTGGATGCCATTCCAGATTTATCCGATGTGCAGGTGATTATTTTCACGGAATGGCCAGGTCGGGCACCACAGCTTGTTGAGGATCAGATCACCTATCCGATTGTCACCACGATGTTGGGGGCCCCCAAAGTCAAAACTGTCCGGGGCTATTCATTTTTTGGTCTCTCCTTTATTTATGTCATTTTTGAAGATGGCACCGACATGTACTGGGGGCGAAGCCGAATCCTGGAATACATGAATGAGGCCACGAAAGCCTTGCCTGAAGGGATCACGCCCACGCTTGGCCCCGATGCGACCGGCGTAGGGTGGGGATTTGAATATGCCGTGGTGGACTCCACGGGTCAGTTAGATCTTGCGGAATTACGCACGCTGCAAGACTGGTATATCCGGTACTGGCTCAAGGCGGTCCCTGGCGTGTCGGATGTGGCGAGTATTGGGGGGTATGTCCAGCAGTACCAGGTAAATGTGGAGCCCAATGCCATCCAAGCCTACAACCTCTCGTTGGACAAGGTCATACACGCGATTCGGATGAGTAACAACGACGTGGGCGGAAGGGTCGTTGAATTCACCGGACGGGAATACATGGTCTGGGGCCGCGGATACATTGAATCCGTATCTGACCTTGAGCAAGTGGCGGTCGGAACGGATGCGCAAGGCACCCCCATTCTCCTCAAGGACATTGCACGCGTGGAATTAGGGCCTGATCTTCGGCGAGGACTCACCGAGCTAAATGGGACTGGTGAAGTCGTGGGTGGCATTGTCATTGTCCGGTTTGGGGAAAGCACTTTGGATGTCATTGAACGCGTCAAAGCCAAAATCACAGAAATTACTCCCGCTCTCCCAGAGGGCGTCGAAATCGTTCCGACGTATGATCGCTCGGATTTGATCCTCCGTTCTGTGGCGACGCTCACAGAAAAGCTGATTGAAGAAAGTGTGATCGTGAGTCTCATTACGATCCTCTTTCTCTTTCATGTTCGCAGTGCCTTAGTCGCTATTCTGACCCTTCCGTTAGCCATCTTAATGGCCATTACCGCCATGTATTACTTGGGGGTTAGCTCCAATATCATGTCGCTCGGCGGAATCGCCATTGCCATTGGTGCCATGGTAGATGGGGCGATTGTGATGGTGGAAAATGCGCATAAGAAACTTGAACAGGGTGGGAAAGATGCCGATCGCGTCACCCTGATCATTGAAGCGGCCAAAGAAATGGGCAAACCCCTGTTCTTTTCGCTTCTGATCATCACCGTTTCTTTTTTGCCGGTCTTCGCCCTCGAAGCCCAAGAAGGTCGCCTGTTCCATCCCCTGGCCTATACCAAGACTTTTGCCATGGGATTTGCGGCGCTGTTATCCATCACGGTGGTTCCGCTCCTGATGGTGCTGTTGGTGCGAGGCAAGATTGCGAGCGAAGCCCAGAATCCGCTCTCTCGTGTGCTCATAGCCGGATATGGGCCCATTGCCCGACTTGCCTTTCGCTTTCGAAAGACCGTCGTCCTTCTTGCTGTTATCGGGTTTGTCGCCACGTTGCCCACCTTTATGACATTAGGCTCCGAGTTTATGCCTCCTTTGTATGAGGGCACATTGATGTATATGCCCGTGACCGTGCCTGGCGCCTCCATCACGGAAATGCAACGCGCACTCAAGGTAACCAACCGGATAATCAAGCAATTCCCCGAAGTAGAAAGTGTGTTTGGCAAAGCCGGTCGAGCCAGAACAGCAACCGATCCCGCACCGCTGACCATGATCGAAACTATCATCAATCTCAAGCCCGAAGAACAATGGCGGCCGGGGATGACCGTTGAGAAATTGGAGAATGAGTTAGATCAGGCGCTCCAAATTCCAGGACTAGCAAATGCGTGGACCATGCCGATTAAAGGACGCCTGGACATGCTCACGACTGGCATTCGTACGCCCCTCGGGATCAAAATATACGGAAATGATTTGGATGAAATCCAACGGATTGGTGGGGAGTTGGAAAATGCACTCAGCGATGTTCCGGGAACCCGAAACATTTTTGCTGAGCGAACAGGGGACGGGTATTACGTCTATTTCAAAATAAAGCGCGAAGAAATTGCTCGCTATGGCTTGTTAGTGAGTGACGTAGA
>JAJDBS010000165.1 GCA_029261235.1 Nitrospirales bacterium | reverse complement strand
GCGCGAAGACGAGATGATGCCCCCACCAACAGAGTGAGCGAAACGCCAGTTTATCTTGCCGGGTGTAATATCGAGGAAAGTCTAAATATTGGTAAGGACAGTCTTCCAGCTGTTCGCCTTTCACGAATTGGAAGGCTTCAGGGTCAAACCCCTTTGGACCCAGAAGCTGGCAGCCAGCTACCTCTGGTTGTAATGCCAAGTGGAGTTGTTCCAGGGTTTCTTTCAGTTTGGCCGAAATACCAGCTTTTTTCAGAAAGAAATCATGGTTGGCAAAGACATGCCATTCATCGGTCGTTAGCGAGTTATTGACGTTCATCGAATAATTCATCCGTGCGTGTGAAGGGTGAGAGCATGCATCATACCAGGCGACTGATGGATTCGCTTGCTTTTTGGAGGCAGTGGCCATATGAAAATTGCGACCTACAATGTGAACTCAATACGAAAGCGGTTTGATATTTTGCTTCCATGGCTTCGTCGGCATAAGCCAGACGTGATGTGCCTTCAAGAGACCAAAGTTCAAGACAAGGACTTTCCGCTGGACGCCTTTGCGGGTTTGCCTTACGTCATCAATTTTTGTGGACAAAAGTCTTATAACGGCGTGGCGATATTGAGCAGAGCTGAGCCAGAGGAAGTGGCCTTTGGATTCCAAGATGGAGAAGCGGAGGAGGATGCTCCTCGTCTTGCGCGGGTGGTCATTCAAGGTATTCCTATTATCAATACATATATTCCGCAAGGATTTGCCTTGGATTCTCCAAAATATGCGTATAAACTTAAATGGTTTCAGCGGCTGAAGCGATATTTTTTGAGAAATCTTTCAGCCAACAAGCCTGCGATCTGGTGCGGAGATATGAATGTGGCCCCTGAATCTATTGACGTCCATCACCCTGAAAAACATAAAAAGCATGTGTGTTTTCATGAAGATGCCCGACAAGCTTATCTGGATACGGTGTCTTGGGGATTTGTCGATGTCTTTCGCCATCATTACCCGCGTAAGCAGCAATTTACGTTTTGGGATTATCGACGACCTGATGCGATGGAAGCGAATCGTGGATGGCGAATTGATCATATGATGGTGACGCGATCGCTGCTCCCGCATTCTCGGACCATCAAAGTTGATGTGAATGCACGAAAGGCGGAGCAGCCATCAGATCATACGATTCTTTGGGCAGATTTTTCTGTTTAGAGAGGGGAAGTAAAAAGAGAAAGGCACTCATGAAATATAAGGAAGACTTCTGGAATGCCTTCGACCATTTGCCGTGGCGCCGTCGTCTTCACTTTTTCAAGCTTACTGTTCCATTTTTGTGCAGAAAAAATAACGTAGAGGTCTTGAGGAAGTCCTTACTTGGACTTCCCTTTACGAGATTTACTTTCCGGTGGAATATTCTCCAGTGGAATGAATACGGCACATGCCACCACTGTCGTCCATAAATTAGGTTTGCCAATCGCTGATTGTGTGATGTTTTGTGTCCGAACGATATCCTTGCCCATTTTGAATACTTGTTCTCGTTCTTTCCAGGCCACGTCAGGATCGAATTCAATCCCAAGGGTCGTGGCGAGCATTTGCGCCGCTAAGTCTTCTGTGTATTCGCCCGCTTCTTCGTCTGTTTCACCATACGCATGATGTTCTGACAAATAGCCATAGTTATCTTTTCTACCGGATGGAATCGCAACACCCACGGAAGAGGAAATCAAACGGTTTCGTTCATTGGTGTCAGTTCGCGCCATCACACAATAGGTGATTTCCCCAGGATTTAACAGCTTTTCGCCTCGTTTGCGAGGAATAATCTTGCAATCAGGAGGAAGAATGGAGGACACACTTACCAAATTGCAGTAGGCAATCCCCGCGTCCCGCAATGCTTCTTCAAAAGACGTGAGTTTCTCTTTGTGAATGCCCACACCCTTGGTGAGAAACATATGTGTTGGGACCATGATGACTCCTTTGTTGCGTGTAAAATGCTGGCGATGACTGAAGGAGTGGACCAGGATGATTCACAACGTGAATCATTTCTGGTTTCTCCATGTTATTTGAAAGCCCTTTTTTAACAAGAGTTGGGCGAAGGGCGCAAGGCCGAGAACAGAAGTCTTGAAAGAGAGATGCGTCAGGATGGCGATTTAACGATCAGTAATTTTGGCTCGGTGAGTTCTTGTATGGCATAACGCACACCTTCCCGACCTAATCCTGACTGTTTGATCCCGCCATACGGCATGTGATCAGCGCGAAACGTGGGAATTTCATTCACGAGGACCGCTCCAACTTCCAAGCTGGCATAGGCTTGATTCATCGCATCGATATTGTTGGTGAAGATGCCAGCTTGCAAGCCAAACGGGGAATTATTCATGAGTGCTAGGGCATCCTGAAGCTGAGCGTAGGGGCTGATCGTGACGACTGGCCCAAATATTTCTTCGCAACAGACTTTCATGCTGGGATCGACGTCGGTGAGGACGGTCGGTTCCATCACCGAACCATGTCGACGACCTCCTGCCAGAATTGTTGCGCCATTGGATACCGCTTCCTGAATCCATGCCTCAACTCGAATAGCGGCTTGTTTATTGATTAATGGTCCAACAACTGTGGTCTCAAGGGCAGGATCTCCCATCGACACCGTTCGCACTTTCTCGATAAATAGCTGTAGAAAGTGTTCATATTCGGATTGTTGTACATAAATTCGCTGGACTGAGATGCACGTTTGGCCCGCATAGCCAAATCCACCTGCTGCGCATCGAGCCACAGCGGTTTCAATGTTCGCGTCAGGTTCAATAATGACTCCCGCATTGCCGCCTAATTCCAACAATACACGCTTGTGCCCCGCTTTTCCCTTTAACATCCAGCCCACGTTCACCGAACCAGTAAAGCTCAAAGCCTGAAAAATCGGGTGTTCTACCATGCCTTCCGCCAAGGCATTTGAGCATGGAAGAATCGTGAACGCGGCTGGTGGCAAGTCGGTCGTTAAAAACACTTCACCTAACAGTAACGCAGTTAAGGGTGTTTGCGGTGCAGGTTTTAGCACAATAGGATTTCCTGCAGCGAGGCAGGGAGCCACTTTATGGGCCACTAAATTTAATGGGAAATTAAATGGTGTAATTCCAAGAATTGGTCCCAGTGGAAACCTCTTTACCGTGGCCGTGTAGGCTTCACCTCCAGGGGTGAGATCCATCGGTATGGTTTCCCCAGGGATTCGGGTACTTTCTTCAGCGGCGAGGAGAAATGTTTGAATGCCCCGGTCGACCTCCCGGCGAGCATCCGTCAGCGGTTTGCCAGCTTCCTGGCTGAGGGTCTTTGAAAATTCTTCATGTCGAGCCGTGATACCGTTGGCGATGTGTACTAAAGCTTGTGCTCTGAGATACGCTGGCATGGCCGCGAGTTCTTGTGCGGCCTGCTTTACCGAAGTCAGTGCTTGCTCGATATGTTGGGTTTCCGCTTGGCACACGGTCGCGAGCAGATTCCCTGAATAGGGGCAATGGACCGGTTCAGAGGAGGAGGTTTGGACCCATTGGCCGTTGACGAGAATGGGTTTTGCCGTGCTGGCGGTCATGAGTCGAAAAGTTTTGGTTATGCGGCGGCTTGGATTACCCGACTGGTTGGTCGGAGCTCGTGTCTTGAACTGCAGAAGCAGGCTCTTGCTCGGCTTTTTGGATGAGTGCTTCGGAGCCCCAGTCTTTGATTGCTGCGATAGTGAATGGTTCGAAGGCGCCAATTGCTCCACATCCAGGGCAGCCTTCAACCGGAACTTTCGCTCGAAAGACTTCCTCAAAACAGGTAAGACAGACAAACAAATCTGGTTCACCTTCCTGACTTTCAACCGGCCAAAACGACAATGATTCAGTCATGTATGTTCCCTGCAAGGTTGAGGTAAAGAATAGGAAAACCGTTAGTCAGAAGAGCAATGTACCGTGATTAATGCAAGAAGATCAATCTAGCCTGTCTCTCCTTGGACTATGTCAATTCTAGAAATGGAGTGTCTGTCTGTTATGACGAAGCGGGGGATTGTGAGTCAGGGGTGGATTGAAGATTTAATAACTTATCGATTTCTTCTTTAAATGTTTCGAAAGGGAACGCCCCTGGAATGAGAATAAGATTGGGGTCATCTGGAACATTTGTCGGAAAGATGACAAATGATGGGGTGCCACGAATACCTAAGGAGCCTGCATCTTTCAGGTCTTTTTCGATGTCTGGGAAATATTTATGGGTCTCGAGACATTGCGAAAATTGCTCTGGTTGCAATTGCAGGTCTGCGGCAATTTTATTCAGATTTTCTGGGCTAAACTGGCCATCGCTCGTGAAAAGGCGGTCATGCATTGGCCAGTAGGCCTGTTGCTCGCCGGCGCAGCGAGCTGCATCGGCTGCTCGCAAAGGAGCGCCTAAGCCTCGCGGAAAATCTCGATACACAAAACGGACTTTTCCGGTTTCAATATATTCCGTTATTAATTTCGGGAAGGTGTCATGGAAAAACTTTTTGCAAAAGTGGCAGGTGAAATCCGAATATTCCAGCAAGGTAATCGGTGCATGAGGATCCCCGCGCACCACATCATCGGCCTGGAGTAAAAAGTCTGGTGCCTTGGCCTTGGCAGGCATCACTGACAATAGGAGCCCTAGGCAAATATTCAGGAACAGGTGAATCTTGACGCTGTGGGTGTTGGTGTTCATGGGGTATTCTCTTTCGTCCGTCATTGTCTCATGTGGGGCTGAGCTTGTCGAGTCAAGCGTTGGTGTGAAGTCAAAGAACAGGTTTGTTATTGGCCTTTCTTCTTGGCTTGCTCCAAGAGGCCCATCATCAACAACGGCCACACGACGGTAGCATCACTCAGGACTTCCGCAAATTGGCCGCCCTCCTTTTTTGGGACAAATTTCCCCCAGGAAACGCCTTCTTCGTAGGTGCAACCGCTCAAGCCTCCCCAATAATCCGGCTCGGGACAAATTCTGACACCATAGTGAAAGCGGGGTGGTGTGAGTTGTGTGCCCATACGGAGGTTGAGGATCTCGATATAGGGAGGCGTTTGTTGTGACCAATTGCGAGGCACGCCGCCACCAATCGTGAAGATACCCAGTCGTTTCGCTGAAAGTAGCTTTTCTGTGTAACTGTTTAAATCCAAGAATGGATTGAATGTTGGGCAGGACTGTCGCAACTGATTCCATATTTCTTGATCAGTTTTCCCTTCGGTGCTTGGAGTTGCTTGGTCTGAGTTCTTGCTGTTCATTCCCCAGATAGAGACATCCAACCCGAGTTCCGAATCCGTGAATGCAGGAATATACACCGGTACGGATTGTTCATAGGCACTTTTCAGGATGCCAGCGCCGGGATAATGGTCGTGCAATGTTTTACCCAATTCTCGTGTGAGTATTTCGGATGAGAGCGTCGTTTCAGGCGTGAGACGTTTCAGTGTTTCGCCCACCACTTGTTCGACATGGTTAAGATTGAGCTCCATCTCCAGCGTGTCATAGACCCGGTTGTAGCCCTTTTCAAATAGTTCTGAATCGGTTATCGAGGGATCGTATTTATAATGCGTTTTGCCGACAGATTCGGTCAGGCCATGAGCAATCAACGCACCGGTAGAGACGACGGCTTGTACCATGCCGCGATCAAGCATGCTGCAAATAATTTTGCCCATTTTAGCAATCGTCATGGCACCTGAAAGCGTCATGATCACAGCGCAGTCCGGGTCCTGAATCATTTTTGAGAGAATTTCAAATCCTTCGCCAAGGCGCCGACCGCCAAAGGCCGTCTTTTTCATGGCTCCTAGCAGGTCGGAAAAAGAGGTAATCGCTTCAGGGTCTAGGGCCTCCAGGGCTTCGAGTCCATCACTTTCACCATCATGAAATGTTCGTTCAGTCATTAGTTTGTTCTCTATTCTGTGTGCAGTGGTTCATGAATCATGAGTGGCTATCACTCAGTCAGGCGGGAGGCCAGCAAAGACGACTGAGAGAGGGATATTGTCTGTCGGAAAAATGGTGATCCCAACGGGATTTGAACCCGTGTCTGCACCTTGAGAGGGTGCCGTCCTGGACCAGGCTAGACGATGGGATCAGTCATTTGAGTATTAAAAATACAAAATTTATCAACTATGATGATCAGATAGTGCGAATGTACCATTCGACTCGTATTCCGTGCAATGACAGAGGGACGTTTGAAAAGAGCCGTCAGCGGCGTTTGTGCCATTTTTTCGTGCTCACGTATTAGGTACTGAGAGTAGGCTCCTCGCGCTCAACTCTTGTTTTTAGGATTATATATCAGAAGAGGAGAATGATTGTGGGGGATGGATGGTGAGGAGGCCTCGCATGAAGGGATGGATGCCGCAGTGGTAGGGATAGCGGCCAGGCTTGAGCGGAGGAAGCGTAAAGCTGGCGTTAGGGGATAAAAAGCCAGAATCAAAAGAACAATTGTTTCCAAAACGACAGTCATCTGAAACGATGGTGTGGGGTTCTCCCGTTCGGTTTTGCCAGCTGAGCGGCGTCCCTAATGAAATGGTTGCTTGATTGGGGGAAAAGAACGGCGGCTCTGTGAAAATTGAAATGTCTCGAGAAGGAGTGGCACCTATCATGGCCAGATCTGCTGAAAATACAATCATCAATCCGCTGAGTACGAAGCACAAGCGTATTTTGCCGATGAGTATCATTGTTCTTTGAAAAACAGGCTCTTGTTGATTATCTTTGTGGTTCAATAAGGTGATTTTTATGATGGTTTGATTGTGATGAAGATCGTGCCTTTGCCTCGCTGGATAAGCGCCAACACGAGAGCTTTCGCATCAAGCTTTTGCGCGAGTTGCTCAAATTCGTTTACAGATCGAATCGCTTGACGATTGACTTCAACCAGAATATCACCTGGACGAATGCCTGCGCGATCAGCAGGGGAATTGGGTTGAACTTGCGTGACAGTCACACCACTTCCTTCAGCCGTTTGCCCGGGCTTCACAGCTTCAACCGAGAGCCCTGTTAACGCATGGTCGCCTTGGAGAGACTCAGGGCTCACTTTGGCTAAGGACGCTACATTTTTAGGCATTTCGCCTATCGAGACAGAAAGCGTGACTTCCTTGCTCTCTCGTAAAATGGTCATGGCTATGGAAGTATTGGGTGCAGTATTTGCGACCAATGAACGAAGGTGGGTAGGGTTTTTAACCTGGCCCCCGTTGTAGGCTCGAATGATATCGCCGCGTTGGAGGCCCGCCAAGCCTGCAGGGCTGGTGCTAAAAACGTCGCCCACCAATGCGCCTTGTGTGTCAGGGGCATCAAATTGTTTCGCAAGATCTTCAGATAATTCCTGAATTGAGACGCCCAACCACCCTCGGATGACTTTGCCATGGCCTATGAGGCTTTCCATAACGCGTTTCACCATCTGACTAGGGATGGCAAAGCCAATGCCCATATAGCCACCGGATCGGGAAAAGATCGCCGTATTGATGCCGATCAGTTGCCCTTGCAAATTGACCAAGGCGCCGCCTGAATTGCCAGGATTAATCGCAGCATCAGTTTGAATGAAATTTTCGTAGTCGACGATGCCCACATTCGCTCGACCCACCGCACTAATAATACCCATCGTGACAGTTTGGTTGAGTCCAAAGGGGTTGCCAACTGCTAGCACCAGTTCACCAGCCTGCAGCGTTACAGAGTTTCCCCAGGGCAGCGTCGGTAATCCGGTGGCGTCTATCTTGATGACGGCTAAATCGGTTTTCGGGTCGGTGCCAACAAGTTTGGCTGGAAATTTTCGCTTGTCCCCTAAGAGCACCATGAGTTCATCGGCTTTTTCTACGACGTGATTATTGGTCACGATATAGCCGTCGTCAGATACGATGACGCCGGAACCCAGGCCTTGCTCTGGTTGCTGGCGAGGTTGCTTGAATCGGCGTTCAAATTCTTCCCCGAAAAATCGGCGGAAAAGCGGATCCTCGGAAAGTGGATTATCGGGTGCTTTCGCGGCACGTTTGGTGGCGGAGATATTCACCACCGACGCCATCGCGTCTTTAGATACTTTGATAAATGTCTCATTTGAGGCGAGAAGCGGGGTAGAGACTGTGACGACAGGAGGGGAATCCGAAGCCATCGCGATTGCTGGTTGGGGTATGACTGTCGTGAGCGCGTCAGTGGGGGTTATGGCGGATGGCGATTGAGAGGGGGCTTCTGAACACTGGATTTGTGAAAATCCCAGCAACCCCAAGATAATCAATCTACCAATTACCTGCATGCTGTTTTTCCCTACCAGCTTTCCTTTGTCGATGAACTCCCTCATGGGCAACTCCTTATCTTGCTATGTCGGTTTTCGAGTCCCGTTTCCCAAGCCATAAGCCGTGGGCGCTCTATTTTTGAAGAATAAGAGTTTTTCATCATACCATCCCTGTGCACGAGGGAGGAATCTGTTGTCTAAGAATCGGGAATCAATATTGCTGATTATGGGGTAGGCTGCTTAGGAGTCTGACTGAGTTGGATCCCTTGATCTGTTCCGGTTATGACGAGAGAGGCCATGTTGACAAAGAGGCCGCATTCAACAACGCCTGGAATTTGAAGGAGGGTTAATTCGAGGGACGCCGGATCGGCGATGACTGGAATGTGAGCATCAACAATGTAATGGCCGTTGTCAGTCACAAAAGGGTTTCCCGCTTGCTCTCGTCTGGGGGCATTCCACCCCATCTTTTCTAGGTGTCGTTGCGTCGTTCGCCAGCCAAAGGAGAGAATTTCCACGGGTAATGGAAAGGGTAACCCCAGATGCGGTCGTTGTTTCGCCGCATCCACAACCACAATGAATTGTCTAGCGGCTCGAGCCACGATTTTTTCTCGGAGCAAGGCGCCCCCGCCTCCTTTAATAAGATTCAGATGTGGATCAACTTGATCTGCCCCATCGATAGCCACATCGATATCCCAGGGTTCATCATCGCTCAATAAAGGAATGCCAAGTTGCGTGGCATAGTTTGCGGTGGCTTGAGAGGTTGGCACCCCTCGGACACGAAGTCCCTCCTGTACGCGTGTGCCCAAAGCTGTCAAGAAATGGTGAACCGTTGAACCAGTGCCTAATCCGAGAATGTGCCCGTCTTGTACATACTCAACGGCCTTCTGTGCGGCCTGGGCTTTGTGTTGATCGGGTGTGAGTGAGGCTGTCGGTAAGGACATGGGTGAATCTCGTTATGTGGTTCTGTTGAATATTTTTCGGTAAAAGTCCGTATTGGTTCCAGAAGAATTCAAGATCAATACCTGGCGGAAATATTCAAAAAATCCATCCAGCAAGGCCGCAGCCGTTTTGGCGCGCGGAGCGTACTTGAAGTACGTGAGCACGGTAAAATGGCGAGAACAATGCTGGTGGCTTTTTTCAACATTCCCTAGGCGGTCATGCCGGCGGCGACGGACGCCGCACCAAGCAGCGCTGTCTGAGGATTTAAAATCACGCGAACAGGGATTTTCCCGAGCAATCGCTTGTAGCGGCCCTTGGCTAAGAATGACTTCATGAACGTGCCATCCTGGAGTGCGGGCAATATTTTTGGAGCCATGCCTCCGCCGATATACACGCCGCCCATCGCCAGGGCTTTGAGTGCCATGTTCCCCGCTTCTGCGCCGTAGATCGACACAAATAGTTGGAGGGCTTGCTTGCAAATATCAGGTTTGCCTGATAGTCCAGCTTCGGCAATCAGTGAAGCCGGATCACCGGCGGGAATTTTTTCTGCAAACCACGTAGGTTCGTTTTTCTGAGTATCACGTAGAAATTGATAAATGAGGTGGAGACCAGGTCCAGAAAGCACGCGTTCGTAACTGACATGCAAATAGCTGGTGCGGATATAGCGCAGCAATTCGATTTCCATGTCGTTGTTTGGGGCAAAGTCGGCATGCCCACCTTCTGACGGACAGATTTGATAATCTTTTCCGTTCCAGACAATCAATGATTCTCCTAAGCCCGTTCCGGCTGCGAGCAGTGCTCGATTGCCATCAGGTGGCGGAGATGGGGCGTTCGGGTTGAGATCTTCAATTTCATCTGGTTTCAACAGTGGAAGCCCATACGCAGTAGCTTCCAAATCATTCAGTAATCGAACGTTGGGAATCTTTAAAAATTCTGCGAGCTTGTCACCCTCTATTGTCCAGGGAATGTTGGTGGTACGGCACGTGTTATTCAGCACAGGGCCAGGGACACCAAAGCAGGCTGCCGTCAACGGGCTCTCGGCGGCGGGAGTTTTCGTCGAGGCATCGTCTTCGTCTTCTGACTCATCATCCAAATCAGACTCTGTTGATGTGGGCTCTTCCAGGAACTCTGTCAGTACTTCTTCTAGAGATTCGTAATCAGCGGTCCACACGGAGTCTTCACGGATCGGTTCGACGCGTTCATTCTCCCAATCATAGAGGGCTAAATTGATTTTAGTCCCGCCAATATCGCCAGCAAGAATCATAAATTTCTCAATTACGTGGGTACATAAAGGTTCTCAAACAATGGGTAGCCACCATAGCCTAGATAAAATCGTTGAGGCAAGGGACGAAGGGCGGGGTACGGCCCGGCAGCCGAGCCACTTTTGTTTCGGCAAAAGTGGTCAAGGCCATTGACGCCCAGTCCGGCCATATTGGAAGGGATGAACGCAAGGAGGAGGGCGGACCAACTCGCTACGCTCAGACAAGGTCCGCGAGATATATAAGAGCGTTCATCCCGAGAGCCGGACAGCAGGCGTCGGTTATAGGGGAAAGTTGAATAAACGGAGGGACATTTGAGATGACAAAAAATGGGGAAGATGTAACACTTCGCTTAGACAAACGGTTAGACTTTGGCCATCATCAACAAACATCGTGAATTTATAAGGTATCGATTTGAAGCAACTTTTATTTTGTTGAAAACCGGAGATTCCTTAAAAATGTAACGCTATGGCCCATTCTGTTACATGGGCCTTCAAAAATGGTGTTAGATGATGAATCAGGAAATGGGAACATGATCATTGAGCAAAAGAATAGGAGTGCACATGGTTAACGATAATGGAATAACCTCTACACCGAAGGTTCTGACAGAAGAAGAACTATTTAAACGCTTAAAAGCCACAGTGGACGATCTGGAGCTATTTCCCTTACCAGGTGATGAAAATAGCAAGGATTTGGAAGGCGAAGCCCTCGCCGACTATAAACAAGATTGCATGAAGGTTTTCGAGTTATTGTGGAAATTGGGTGTTGATGGGTGGAACGACTTATTTTACCCCGCCGAACAGTTCCCGGAACAAGCTCGACTTGCAGAGCTTTTCAAAATTGGTGACGGTTTTCTTGACTCACCTCACATGCGTAGTTTTGTGAATGGATTAGACCATGTACGAAAACAACCAGATTTAGATCAAAACAGCAGGGATTTTGTCATGTTTCTGTTTGGGATTTTGGCCGCCGCCAGCAGCGAAGATGATCAAGATTGGGCGGACGAATGCAAAGAAAAAATGGCAAGTGAAAATACGTAAAGCAGCCAAATTAGTAAGAGAATATTGCATAGTGTTACATGGATACCCCCCCTCTTGCATGAGGTTGGTCTACAAGTAGGATACACTACCTCCAAGAAAAATGAATACTGACCAATTTAATTACTAGTTGGGGTTCAACTTACAAACTAGCGCTGGACAAAATGGTTGAGGATTTCCTAGAAGACGGAGTCGCGCTGGTTGCCTTTATAGGAAAGGACTGCGCAAAAATAGAAGACATCATCGATGAGCTTATTGTGGGAAATGGCTCGAATTCGGAGCGTTTCATTGTTACAACGAGCCACCAAGATGAATCACTTCAGGATGTGGTTGAATTCGCAGAGTCATTCTCGACGGACCCGGTGGGAAAGGTGCAAATCATTGAACTCTACCACCATCAGAAATGTAACTGACTACGGTGTAGTGTTACATGGAGATCATTTCTGTGAGGATGTTTGTAACTTAGTTGGGTCGTAGTAAGGGTTCCACGATACAGGCTACAGAAATGTCCAATGAGAAAATGTTGCTGCTTGACCTATGGGTGTGCCATTCGATTTTTGGAGATTCCAGACGGTTGCCTGTTCCACTAAAAATCGCTTCCCGGTACTCGAAATTCTCACTCCTCTGTAGTCGCTGATGTATCCCTGAATTTTTGCTTGCTCCAACATGCGCGCCCGTTCTTCTCGATTCAAGGGTTCAGCCGTCAGACGTGACGGGGTTTGTGTGAATTGCTCCCAATCCATCTCCCAGAGGTCTAAGGCAGTCTTATTCCCATAATTTAAAATGGGATCGTTTTGTAGCCCATGGGAAGCGACAACAAACGGACTTGTAAATAGACGTTCTGCTTGCTCAAGGAACGTTCCCTCTCGAGATATGAGTTCCGTTTTCACCAAACGGACATAGCTATCTAGAACATCTTGGGTCCATTGAATAACCCAAGGTTTTAGCCAGATGTCTTCCATATACGAAGCTAGTCTTGGCGGACGGTTATTTTGCTATCAGAGAAAGAACGGTCTCAGCTAGCTTGTGTGGAGTTGTTTGGTCTGTGGAAATGGAGTGATCGGCGGCAGCTTGGTATTTGGGCGTGCGTGCCTCAAGGATTTCTTCGATTTCTTCGACGAAGGTTTTGGTGCCTGATAGGGATGGTCGTTGGGTGTCACCTGATATGCGTTTCACAATGGTTGCTACTTCCGCTGTGAGCCAAAATATTGTGCCATTGTCTTTTAAGATTGTTGCGTTTTCTTCTTTTAAAATAAGTCCGCCGCCGGTGTCGATGATCAAGTCTGTTTGATCGTGTAATGTTCGACACATTTTGGTTTCTAAACCTCGGAAGTGATCCCAACCGAATTTCTCAACGATTTGGGGTATGGATTGTCCTGCCTCTTTGGCGATTTCCGCGTCGGTCGATATGACGGTTCGTTGCAGGCGCTGGCCTAAAATTTTGGCCACGGTGCTTTTCCCGGTGCCTCTGTATCCGATTAAGACAATGTTCATGAGAAATGTTTGGTGAGGATGGTGCGCATGGTGTCGACTGGGGCGGTTTGCCCCGTCCAGAGTTCGAATTGTCCGACCGCTTGATGCAGAAACATTTCAATGCCTTGGATGGTCCGGCATCCGGCTGCTTGCGCATCTTGTAGGAGTTGAGTGTTGAGCGGGTTGTAGACGATATCCATGACAGTTAATCCAGAATGGAGTAATTCCTTTGGGACGCAACTGTGCTCAACTTTGGGGTGCATACCAATAGGGGTGCAATGAATCAACAGTGGAGATTCACCTATAGCCGTAGCCAGTGTCGAGGCGTTTAATTGATCATCGGTTATCGAGATTCCGGTTTTTGTTCTGAGGTCAGTGGCTAAGGCCGTTCGTTCTTTGTCGTCAATACCCAGGAGAGTCAGATGCCCAATATTCCCCTCCACGCATAAGCCAAATGCAATGGCGCGTGCGGCTCCACCAGATCCTAGGAGAACCACTCGTTGGCCGGCGAGCGTCACCCCTCCTTGCCGCAATGCTTGAAGTGCGCCTGACGCATCAGTATTCGATCCGACTAACAGGCCCCGGTCTTTGATGATGGTGTTGACCGAGCCGATGTGTTTGGCCGTCGTCTCGACAGAATCTAGCAGTGGCATAACAGACACTTTATGGGGAATGGTCACGCTGAATCCCCGAACGTGTCCAAGTGCACGAATACCCTGTATGGCCTTTTCTAGGTTGGCATCTTCAACTGGGAATGCCAGATAGACAAAATTTAACCCTAATTCCTGAAACGCGGCGTTATGAATAGCTGGAGAGAGAGAGTGGTCGACGGGGTTTCCTAAAAGGCCACACAACTGTGTTTGTGTTGTGATCGTCATGATGCTCCTTATGTACTTCGATCAGTTCAACGTCAGAGGACGTTATCATATAGACGTCAGACGTGAGGCGTAAAGCGTGGGAACAGTTAGGAGTAAGGAGTGAAAAGTAAGGTGCGAGAAGAGGAAGCTTCTGAATCGTTTTATGCCTGATGTTTCACGGTGTGTATTGGTTGAATGATGAGGGGTCGGAAGTAGGGACGGGTGTATACCGGAGAGTAGGGATCCACTCCCCGGAGTTACACATTGTGACGTCCGGAGAAGCTATCGTGACGTTTTTTTCTTCGGCGCAGCTTTCTTCGCACGAACGGTTGCTTTTTTTACTGGTTTCTTTTTGGCAACTTTAGCCATGAGATCACCTCCTTAAAAAAGTGTGTAAGTAATTCTGTTCAGGTTTATCGGCAGACATGCGAAAAGCATGAGGGTTTTTCGGAAATTTTTGCCGGGTCGGTCAGGATGGCACTGCAAAAATTTCAGTGCACGGCACTCATTTCCGTACTCATGTGAGTCGCAATCATGATGAATCGTGGGATGAGGGATTCTGTTAGAGAGATGGGAAGGGAGCCGAAGGTGCAACTCTAGGAAGTCGAATGTGGAACGTGGTTCCCTTGCCAACCGTGCTTTCTGCCGTGATGTTTCCCTCATGTAGTTCGACTAATTGCTTTACGATTGAGAGTCCCAACCCCAAGCCTTGCGTGCCAATTTCTGGTGTTCGGTGAGCTTGATAGAATGGTTGAAAGAGATTGGACAGTGCTTCCTGATGAATGCCCGGTCCGTTGTCAGAGATGCACAGGAGAATATGATTTGGCGGGTCTTGGCGGACGGTCATTCGTATCTTTCCATGGTTTGGGCTGAATTTATGCGCATTATGGACGACGTTTGTCACAATTTGGTGAAGACGATCCGGATCTCCCCAGATCGTCAAATCTTCTCCCGTGGTTTCTATGCTCAATTGCTGGTGCTTGGTTTCGGTCAAGGGCATGATTTCTTGGGTCACGTCTTCCAGAAGAGCTGGAAGCGCAACGGATTGAAGGTCAAGTCGAATGGTCCCAGCTTCAATGCGGGAGAGATCTAACAGATCGCCAATCATTCGAGTGAGCCGATTGGCATTGGCGCTGATTCTGGTGAGGTAGAGATGTTGGCGCTCTGCCACTGGTCCGACCATACCAAGTAACATATTTTCCGTGAACCCTTTGATCGATGTCAGCGGCGTGCGCAATTCATGAGAGCAATGAGCAAGGAATTGCGATTTCATCCGGTCGAGCTCCTGAAGCCGGGTATTCGCTGTTTCAAGATCCTGATTGGCCTGTTGGAGTTCAGTTGTCCGTTCTTGGACTTTGGTTTCTAATCCGAGGTTGAGAGCTTCAATTTCGTCATAGGCCAGAGCGGTATCCAGGGCAATGGCCAGTTGGTGCGCAATTGTCGAAAGTAAGTTCTTTTCAGAAATGGTGAGCGACTTTGTTGTGTGGTGCCCAGCTACCAGCACACCCAACGACTGATTGGGACTATTCAGGGCGAGTGCGATCCCATTCTTGATTTTCCCCTCGGTGAGGATTCGAGCGGTGCTGGTATGAGCTTGATCGAGAATTGGTTGGATATCTTCAATGACAATCGGTGTTGGTGAGTGAAAGGTTTCATAGAGAAGATCGCCGACTGTAGCAGGAATTGTCCCATTCTGAAGGGTGGCACCCCATGCCTGAGGCCCTCCATACGTGTGAATCGACTCAAACTGTTGGCGCGTTTCGTTCCATAGCGCGATCCAGGCATGGTCATAGCGAACAGAGTGAACAACGGCCTGCAGCCCAGCTTGGATAATGCGTTCTTGATCAAGTGTGGAGCTGATTTGGAGGGTCAGTTTATGGAGCACGGTTAAGTCGTCAGCATGTCGTCGAACTTCCACCAAGTTATGCTCTTGCTGAAGATACGCTTTTCGCAGTTCTTCGTGTTGTTGTTCTGCCGAGGCTAATTGTTCTTGAATGATCGTGCCTCGTTCTTCGAGTTCTTTCCGATCGGTCCAGATTCGTCCCATTAATGGGATGATCATCAGTGGGAAAATGGAGAGCCCAGCATGGCCCCACCAAGGATAATGTGGGGCAAACGTGATGGTCAGGCCGAGGGTCAGAAGGCTGAGGGCGACGGCTCCCAGTATCCAGTTCGAAAGGGGCGGGGTTTGTGGAGTCCATGTAAACGTCCATTCGCAATAGGGGGCTCCCTCAGCGATACAACAGGTGTCTTGGATGGTGGCTGGGGCTTGTCCGAACATACTAGCGGGGACTTGAGAGATGGTCGCCTTTGTTGTCTGGCACACTCGTTCGGCACATCCTCGAAGATAGGGGCCAAATTGTGCTAAGGACGACTCAGAAAATTGCATGCGCATGACCGCATGGCCATTTGTTACGGAGATGACTTCGGTGTGGAGCGATCCCTTCGTGAATTTTTCTGCGAAATATGGAAACAGTCGATAAATTTGTACAATCGACAAAGGACGACCAAGGATTTGTACGATGGGAGATAAAAACTGCTCCCGTCCCATGTTGAAATGATAGTCAGGTTGTTCGGAGAGCTGGATTGAGAATTCCGCCAAGAACATCACAAATTCGTACGAATAACTATTCCAAGGATTTTTCAAAAAATCGACGGTCACATGGTAGGTTCGGTCTGGGATTCGTTCATTGAGGAGTCCCACAAGCTTTTCTAAGGCGGTTTGAGCAGACTCGACGCCATGTTGACGGGTGACCAGAATTTCCAGATATTCCAGATTGGCACGGACGGTCATGCCGCTGACATCTTGGATCGTTCGACCATCGGAATCGCTCCCGAAGGGACGGTATTCCATAGATGGTCGTTCTAGGATCCGATGGGTGTGAGGAAGGAGTTGTGACATGACAGGGCCTTGATTAAGGCACTGTACTCGAAAAGCCTAGAATGGTGAAGTCGGGTAGGAATTTCTTGGAGATAAGGGGGTTAAAACTCAGCGTTGAGCGATATGGCACCTACCTTGAAAATAGTATCCCACTCTCCATTGAGTATTGGTTGCTGGTTGTTGTTCACGCCACGAGCTTGGTACAGCACCGCTTGATAGGCGAGATCCAATCCAAGAGATTTTGTTCCAAAGGCGGTGCATGGAATAAATCCCAAGAAATTTCCCTTTCCACGGCAATGAAATCCTAAGCCCACCGAGAAGGCATTAAAGACGCTATCAGGATTGGAGGGCTCTACCGTCCGCTCAGGTACGGGGGTTCCTGATCGGACATACCCGCCTCGGAGAGATATATCCCAATCAGGGAGGAAGTCTGGGGAGATTTCAGTATATTCAGTTCCTATCATGATGATCCATGCATCATCACGGTTGCGGCGTTGGGGAATGGTTGCTCCATTAGAAAGTTGTACGTTGAGATTCCCAAAGTCTGACCAATCAGCGAATTCCACGTCGATTTCAACCTTCCATTCTCGTTCGCTATTCCGTATGGGCCAGCCAGCGATGGCCCAGGTATAGACATTGGGAAGTTCAAGGGTGGATTTCGCCGTAGCAAGCTTTGTTCCCCCGACAATAAAATCCCCTTTGAGATTCAGATCAACCCCATGCCGATAGACAAACCCGAGATTGACGAGAGGTTTGTCCTCCGAATTTCTGAGCGGAGTCCAGAGAAGACTGGCATTAAATCCTAAGGCGGTATCTTTCCCATTGACTTCAATGCTCGTTCCGGCTGGAATTCCAAATGCATTGCCAGTTGCAGCTGTTTGCCGAACCTCCGCATGACCTTCGCCGACTAGACTTGAGAAGGTATAAATATCGAGCCCTGCACCAATAGACACATACGTGTTGACTTTATAGGCAAGCGTGGGTTTGAAGTTGAGCAAGGGTAGAGCTGCGCTGGTTGCCACAGGTGAAATAGCGCTATTGTCGGGGTAATTGGCCTCAAGTGCAAAAGGAGAGTTCATGCCGAAACCAACACGCCAATTTGGAAGTTGAGGCAAGCCAAGCGACGGAAGGTCGGCCGTCAAAAAGAATGTACTGGGAGGTGGATTCGCAAAGCCTTTCCCTAAATCACCTCTGACGGTGGCGCCTGAGTCACTTTTGAACGTGGTGTGACCTCCGATGATCAGAGTTCCGGTTGAAAGATGGATGCCCCTCAACTGTGTCAGGCCTGCTGGGTTATAATGGACTGCGGCAGCATCATCGGCCTGAGCCGACACGGCCGCTCCTTGCCCCGTCGCTGCTGCGCTTTGGTCTAATACTCGAAACCCATCCGCCAAGACGCTCTGAGGAAAAGCATGAAGAACGAGAAAAGAAATGAGAAGTGAGAAAAGAAATCGTTGCGACTGTTGAGTTGTCACGTCTCCTCCATGAGGTTGAGGCATGGTTGAAGAGTTAAAAAAACGGGTCAAGTTTACGGAATGTGTGGGAATATAGCAAAGTTGGCCAACAATACCTAAGAAAAGTGCATGCGAATGTCTCGGGATATGGCGGAGATCAGATGGCTAGGCTCCCCGTTCCTTTAAAGAAACAGTAAATTAAGTATGGAGACCTTCAGATGAAAGTTAAAAAACTCTTACATACGCGAATGCGTGTCAGTGACATGGACCAAACCTTACGATTTTATCGTGAAGTCTTGGGCTTGGAAGTGCTGGAGCAAAAGGTCTCGCCCAGAGGATCCCATCTGGCCTTCCTTTCGGTGCCCAATAGTGAAGAATTGATTGAGCTCTGTAGCTTCCCAACAAGTGGCCCCGTGACCGTCCAAGAAGATCTCGTGCACTTAGCGTTTGAAGTGGAAAATTTGGATGAGACCATTCGAGAATTACAAGCCAAAGGCGTGCCGATCACGGATGGTCCGACACAGTCCTCCTCCGGTAGCCAGTTTGTTTTTATTGATGCCCCTGATGGGTATGAAATTGAATTGATTCAACGAGCTCCAGGCCGCATGATTGTGTGATCTGCTCGATAAAGTTGCTCCTATGAGAAATTCACCTAGCCTATCTTCCAACCGCGAGGAAGCGGACCGCGAATCGCTGAGTGAACACCTGGCAGGGAAGCTTAGGAATCTTCCCAAGCAACCAGGTGTGTATCTGTTTAAAGATCATTCAGATGGCATCATTTATATTGGAAAAGCGGCCGTGTTGGCAGACCGCGTGCGTTCCTATTTTCAAAAAGGGGCTGACTTAAGTCCGAAGATCCGGGCACTCGTGGCGCATGCTGTGGATTTGGAGACGATCATTACGAAATCAGAGCTGGAAGCCTTGCTGCTAGAAAGTAACCTCATCAAGCGGCATCATCCGCGCTTTAATGTTGTCCTGCGGGATGACAAACAATATCCCTATCTTCGACTGCCAATTCACGACGATTTTCCGCGACTGTCCATTGTACGAGGGGTGAAAAACGACAAGGCTTTGTACTTTGGCCCATACGTCCCAACCGGTGCCATGCGGGAGACCTTGAGAGTGATACGGAAAGTCTTTCCTTTAGCCACCTGTACTATTGAGATTAATGGCACAGCTGATCGAGCCTGCCTGGAATTTGAAATTAAGCGCTGCATGGCACCTTGTACTGGCAACCAAACGAAAGAAGACTATCATCGAATTGTGTCCCAAGTGCGGTGGTTCTTAGAAGGGCGAGATCAAGAGTTATTGACGTCACTTCGAGATGACATGCATGCCTTAGCCGAGCAGGAGGCGTTTGAGGATGCGGCCCGTCTGCGGGATCGTATTGTCAAAATTGAGAGGACACTTGAGAAACAACGAGTCGCGCAAATTGGTCCAATCGATCAGGATGTACTGGGCCTCGCCAGGGCTGGAGCCGGAGTCGATGTGCAGCTCTTGTTTGTGCGCGGTGGGCTATTGATTGGCCGACGTGATTTCTTCTGGCCAGATGCGGGTGGGGTTTCAGATGAAGAGCTGGTTCGGACGACCCTCGAGCAGTTTTACGATAAAGCCATTCTGCCGCCGAAAGAGATTCTATTGCCGGTCAAGATTGAAGACCAACAATTGATGCAACAGTGGTTGTCGCAGAAAAAAGGCGAGGCTGTTCGTCTGTTGGTCCCTGAACGAGGAGCCAAGCATCAATTGCAGCAACTCGCGCAAGAAAATTCTACCGCTGCGTTGAATGAGCACTTGCGTCTGCAAGATGAATCACGAGAAGCACTACAAGAATTGCTAGAATTGTTGGGTCTAGCTGTACTGCCTTATCGTATTGAATGCTTTGATATCTCCAATACCATGGGTGCGCAATCGGTGGCGTCGATGGTGGTCTGGGAGAATGGCCGCATGAAAAAAAGCGATTACCGTCGGTTTCGAATTAAGACAGTGGAGGGCGCTAATGATTTTGCGAGCATGCATGAGGTGGTAAAACGCCGATATGGGGGTACCTTGGCCACTAAGGTTAAGAAGATATTGCCAATGCCAGATCTCATTGTGATTGATGGCGGCATTGGTCAATTAGGTGCGGCCATGGAGGCGATGTCGGACCTCGGCTTGTCGAAGATCGTGGTTTGCGGATTAGCCAAAGCGAAAGGCGCAAAGGACGAACGCATCTATCTTCCCGGCCACCGAACTCCAATTGTTTTACCGCTCAAATCTCCCGCTACTCGTCTCGTGCAAACTATTCGAGACGAAGCCCATCGTTTCGCTATCACCTATCACCGCAAGCTCCGCAGCCAAGCATTCATAAGTACGGCGTGAAAAGTAAGGAGTTCCAACGACGTATGGGGGTAAAGCCACATGCGGATTTGATTTTTTCTCCTCCTATTGGACAAAGTTCCCCTTAAGCTTTTTTGTGAACAGCCGATTTATTAATCACAACCTTTTTTCTGGAGATGACTTGGTATGGAATGTCCGCGCTGTCAGGGAACGATGATTGTTGACCACTTTGTGGATATGGCCACAAGTGGTGAGATTTGGATGCCAGGATGGCGGTGCATGATGTGTGGTGAAATTATTGATCCTATTATTGAGAGCCATCGTCAACAGCAGGAAGTTCATCGAGAAATTGTTGGGGCTATTTCAGGATCGTCTGCCCGCCCTCCAGCGCCGGTTGCCGTCAAGTCTCGTTAAGCGTAGCCACACCCTTCTTTCTACACTTTTCCTTATTCTGACGTAGTCGATATTTACAGTATCTTTGATCGTGTGTATCCCTGCAATTTGCTTGTCGGGTCGGTCCCTCTATGCTAAATTCTTACACATGTGTTTAGGGAAGCAATTGTGCTGATAGGGCCTCTTTCTTTCTCTTCCCTAACACGACAATCGACAGGATAATTTTCCCCTCATAATTCCATAAGGTTTCATCATGGCGCAGACGTACGATCATCAAGCTGTAGAGTCAAAATGGCAGTCCCATTGGGAACAGACTGGCCTCTTTCAGATCAAGGAGGATGCGACCACGCCCAAATATTATTGTTTGGAAATGTTTCCGTATCCGTCAGGACGGATTCACATGGGACATGTACGGGTGTATGCCATTGGCGATGTGGTGGCTCGGTATAAAACGATGCGTGGATTCCATGTGTTGCATCCCATGGGATGGGATGCGTTTGGCCTCCCTGCTGAAAATGCAGCTATTGAGAAGGGCGTGCATCCCAATGTCTGGACGCAAGAAAATGTTGCGTACATGAAACAACAATTGCGACGAATGGGTTTGTCGTATGACTGGGATCGTGAGGTCAATACGTCTCAACCTGACTATTATCGATGGAGTCAGTGGATCTTTCTCAAAATGGTGGATAGGGGATTGGCCTACCGTAAGCGATCTGCTGTCAATTGGTGCCCTTCTTGTGAAACAGTGCTGGCCAATGAACAAGTGTTGGCACATGAAGGAAAAGACGGGGGTGTGTGCTGGCGATGTGAATCGGTCGTCATTCAAAAAGAATTAGAACAGTGGTTTTTTCGGATTACACAGTATGCTCAAGAATTGTTAGATGGTTGTGATCAGTTGACGAGTTGGCCTGCACGCGTGCTGGCGATGCAGCGCCATTGGATTGGTCGCAGCGAGGGAGTGGAAATTGATTTCCCGGTGGTTGATGCTCGTGAGGACGTAACGGCTATCCGAATTTTTACCACACGCCCGGATACCATTCATGGGGCAACCTTTATGAGTCTTGCTCCTGAATCGCCTCTGGTTGAACAGCTTATTGCGGGACGACCGGAGGCAGACGCTGTGCGACAATTTGTTGCGCGTGTTTCGCGACTGGACAAAGCCACTCGAACGGCGGCGGACCGAGAGAAGGAAGGGGTTTTCACGGGGGCTTATGCCATTAATCCATTCACGCAAGAACATATCCCCATTTGGGTGGCGAATTTCGTGTTGTATGAATATGGCACTGGAGCGATTATGGCCGTTCCTGCGCATGATCAACGTGATTTTGAATTTGCCAATCAATACACCATTCCGATTCGACTGGTTATTCAAAACCCTGAAGGGACGCTTGTGCCTGATGCGTTAGAGGCTGCCTATGAAGCGCAAGTCGAAGCTGGTGCCCTTGTGAATTCTGGCACGTTTTCAGGCAGATCTGTCTCTGATGGGAAGCAAGCCATTGGCGAACATGTTGAAACGCAGGGCTGGGGGAAACGCACTGTCAATTTTCGGTTGCGGGATTGGGGGATGGCTCGACAACGCTATTGGGGAACACCGATTCCGATGTTGTATTGCGATCAATGCGGTATCGTTTCTGTTCCAGAAGATCAACTACCCGTTCTCTTACCCGAAGATGTACCGTTTACGGGGAAAGGCGGATCTCCGCTTAAAGATTCGCCCTCCTTCGCGAAGGTGACGTGTCCGACGTGTGGGGGAACGGCTCGTCGCGAATCAGATACCATGGATACTTTTGTCGATTCCTCTTGGTATTTTCTCCGTTACTGTTCTCCGAAAGACACGCAGCAACCGGTGAATCCAGACGCGGCCAAACATTGGATGGCGGTGGATCAATATGTCGGTGGTATAGAGCATGCCGTCTTACATTTGCTCTATGCGAGATTTTTCACGAAAGTCTTACGAGACTTGGGCCTGACGACTGTGGATGAGCCCTTTGTCCACTTACTCACACAGGGGATGGTGACCAAGGAAACATATTGGTGTGAAGAACATCGGTGGGTCCTTCCCTCAGACACAAAAAAAGTTGATGGACAACGCCTATGCACCCAATGTGAAAGGGTGATCGTGATTGGGCGGACAGAGAAAATGTCAAAGTCCAAAAAAAATATCGCCTCACCGGAAGAGTTGTGTGATCGATATGGCGCCGACACTGCACGTCTGTTTTCACTTTTTGCTGCTCCACCAGAGAAAGATCTTGAATGGAGTGATACTGGCGTAGAGGGCTGTAGCCGGTTTCTTCATCGCGTGTGGCGTCTCGTACAGGAGCAGCGCGCTGTGTTTGAAGAAGTGCAGAGCACCTCTGGCTCAGCGTCTACAGCGCTTTTAGTAGCGGTGCAGCGAGCCACTCATCAAACTATTCAAAAAGTCACTCACGATCTCGACAGAGACTTTCAATTCAACACGGCGATTGCGTCTCTGATGGAGTTGGTGAACCAGCTGTATAAATTGATGAAAGACTCTCCATTGGAAGGGTTGTCAGTAGATGAACGTGCTGGGTGGCGATCGGCTATAGAATGCTTGCTGCTCCTTCTAGGGCCTTTTGCTCCGCATATTGCTGAGGAGTTGTGGGAAATGACAGGTCACGCCACTAGTATTGCACGACAACCATGGCCAGTTTTTAATCCCGACTTAGTGGTGAGTGACGAATGGACGATTCCGATTCAGGTGAATGGAAAGTTGCGAAGTAAAATAATCGTGCAGGCGGGCACAACGAAGGATCAGATTATTGCCACAGCGCAGGGCGATGACAAGCTTCAGGAATGGTTGCAAGGTAAGACGGCTCGCAAAGTGATATACGTCGAACAGAAAATGGTGAATTTTGTCATTTAGCCACACCAAAGCATTCGAATCTTCTTGCTTCATGCGAAGTCGGGCAACATGGTTGGTTCTCGTTCTGATGATGAGTTTGGGTGTCGGTGCTTGCGGGTATCAGTTCACCGTGGAGGGACCAGGCCCGGCAATCGGTGGTGGGCGTGTGGCAGAAGGGCCGCCTGTCAAGATGGCCTTGCATACGTTGAGAAACAATACATTTGAACCAAATTTAGAATTCAAGTATACGCGGTATCTTCGTCAAGCGTTGCAATCAGCAGGGAGTGCCAGCATTGTCGAAGATGATCTCTCGGCGGATTTTATTTTAGATGGCGCGATTGTTTCGGTGGTACTCCCTTCAGTGGCTTTTTCCCAATCCCAAACGCAGGAGAGTCGGGTTACTGTAAATGTTGTCGTAAATATCAGGCATCGGAAAACTGGGAAGATTCGTTGGACACAAGCCACCACCAATTCAGCTGAATTTTTTGTGGGTGCTTCCGCGAGTTCAAGTGGGGCGGCCAGTGGGCTTCAATTCAACCGAGTTCTACAAGATCGAGCATTAGAGCAAGCCGGACAGGGCGTGGCAGAAGATCTTGCGGATCAGTTCTTGTCGGCGCGCGATCAAGGTAAGTTCGACGTTGAAACGAAAGCGTTATCGCCTGGTTCTACTTCAGAAGCTGAGTGATCTCCTTCTCGTGGAGTGAACGGGTTCCAGCCTGCCGTTCCCTAATGGCTTAGTGTCGTCATAATTTTTTCATATGTGCTCGCGCTTGGAGGGCGAGTGATTGATGAATGTCCAAGATTTCCAGCGCCAGATACAGTCGCAGTCAATGGCACCACTCTATCTGATTATTGGAGAGGAACCGTTTTTTCGCGATCAAGTACTCGAGTTATTCAGGCTGGCGGCTCAGAATGAAGAGCATCATGATGTAGCCAACGGATCCACGCCAGTTGAGACATCAAGCATGTTTCAAGCTGATGTGGTGTACGGCGATGAAACAAGTGCGTCTGAAATTCTCGGGTTGGCCGAGGAAGTTTCATTTTTCTCGTCTCGGCGTCGGCTGTTTGTGAAATGGGCAGACAAGCTGTCCGCACGCGATGGGGAGTTACTCATTCCCTATTTTAAAAGTCCAAATGAATCGACCACGCTGGTTTTTGTTGCACCAAAATTAGACGGACGTACAAAATGGGTGCAGACCTTAAAAAAACAAGCTGTGGTTGTAGATTGTGCGCCGTTGATTGAAAGTCAGCGCGCTAGGTGGGTGACTCAGCAAGCACGTGATATGGGGTTACCGTTAGAAGCGCAGGCCTTGGAGATGTTGAGCGATCAGGCTAATGAAGGTTTATATGTGGTTGAGCGTGAATTGGAAAAACTGTCAGCCTATTTGTCGAACGGGCAATGTGTGAAGGTAGAGGACGTCGAACTGGTTAGAGGCAAATTGCCTGGAATTTCGGTATTTGATTGGTCTGAAGCGGTTGCCAGAGGAGATCACGCGCGCGCTTTGGATATTGTGGCGAAAAATTTGGAAACAGGTGAAGCACCCTTGAGGATGCTAGGCGCGTTTTTGTGGCAAATGAGGCGTATTTGGAAAGCGAGAGTGATGCTACGGGAAGGGAAGGATCAAAGCCAAGCCGCTCGACAGGCTGGCATCCCGCCATTTCGGGCCCGTGAGTTTATGCAACAGGTGCACGGGTGGGAAGAATCGCATCTCCGTCAAGCATGGACGGTGTTTGCGAATGCCGACTCTGCACTCAAAGGGGGTCGTGCGACGCAACCCAAGTTGATATTAGATGATCTGGTCATCCAACTGTGTGCGGGGGTGAAAGGGCAAGTAGTCCGATAAAATAGTCCGCTTATTCAAGTGAAATGTGGGAGGCTTGAGGCCGTTGAGGCCAAAACAATGATTACGCGGCGTTAACGCGGGTTGCGAGACGCGAAATCCAGCGTGAAGCGGTGTTCCGATGAAGAGTACCTTTGGTCACAGCTTTGTGCAGCTCAGAAGTGGCTTCTTGTAATGAGGTCTTTGCCGCATCGCCATTATTCTCCTGAATGGAGCTATGGACTCTTTTCATGAAGGTCTTCACTCGGCGTAAAATAGATCGGTTGCGTTCTTGCCGGGTCAAAGATTGCCGAGCAGCTTTTGTTGCAGATTGATGACGATTGGCCATAAAGTCCTCCAAAAAGAATAAGACTACTATGTACCACAGGTTTTCAATTTTGGTCAACTGGAAGAGTCATACTTACTGGATGAAAGGCAATATGAGGGCTCATGTGATTTTCTTCTGATGTGCTACCAGGGAATGTGTTGTCAGCATTGTGGCAATCTTGCGTCATGAATGCTTGCGGGCCTTCTATCCCTCTGATAAGATTCGTCCCCTTCAAGTTGATCACATGGCTTAGTGGTGGGTGTAGCTCAGTTGGTTAGAGCGCTGGTTTGTGGAGCCGGAGGTCGCGGGTTCGAAACCCGTCACTCACCCCACTTTTCTTTATTTTTCTTCTGGCTTAATATTTTTCCGCAATTCTCCAGCTGCACTCACGGTCGTTGAGGATCGAGGTGACAGTGACTGAGTCAGTTTGGTCTCTGAAGATGACTGACTGGGTCCAGTTGTGTCCTCGCGAATTAGTTGAGTGGTAAGCGTACCCAATTGGTGAGTTCGATTAATGAGCTGGTCTAATTTCTTCACGGCTAAGGACAGTCGTTGGAAAGGGTCTTGTTTGACTGGCGTGGTAGGAGATGGGGGGGGGAGTGTTGTTTTCATGGTTCACCTATTTAAAGTGTTCTGTATTGTATCTCAAATAGGGGAAAAGGGCATTGGAATTTTTCTGCCCTTTAGGCGAAATTGCTGCTCGTTTTTGACAGAAATTAGACCAGATGCGTGTTGGCCTCATGGAAATGATTCTTTGGGTATGAATTCGTACAGAATATGCGAGTTTACGAAATGGTGCGAGGGAGAACGAAAATCTTGTTAACGGTATTAAAAAAGAAACATCTCTTGGCATGGGTAGCTTATCTGATTTTATCTTTCTTCGTGAGCGGATTTGTTTGGGGGGAAGACTTTGATGCTCGCAGCCGGGTGACCAAAGGGACATTAGAGTTTGGGCTGTTGGGGGGATTTTGGAGAGGGAGTAATGTTTTCGATAATGCGCCATCATCCAATCGACGGGCTATCTATATTTTGCCGCAGTTGGGCCTAGTGCTAACAGATGAAATTGGTAGTGGGGTGGTGGCAGGAAACGTAGAGCTGCTTCTTGAGCCGGTGGCCGCACATTATTATGAGCCCTTTAGCGCTTCGGCGTTTGGTGGATCATTGATGCTCAAATATAATTTTTTGTCATTTGGCCGATGGATGCCTTTTTGGGATGGAGGCGCGGGTATGTTGTGGACTGATCTGGCCCCACGAATTCCTGAGCAAAGCACGCAATTTAATTTCATTTTGCAAACTGGGCCAGGGGTTTCCTATTTTGTCTCAGAAAATTTTGCCCTTACGGCAGGATTTCGCTTTCATCATATTTCGAATTCTGGAATAGGTGAGCGCAATATTGGGTTGAATGCCTGGTTGTTTAATCTGGGATTCTCATTCTTTTCACCCTGACCTATTCGAGTCATGGCGAATTGGTTGATCGAAATTGTCACGCGATTGGCCTCGCCGCACTTGTTAAGGAAATCAAGAACTTGCCCGATAAGCTCTCATAAATAGCCATCCTGCCGGATTGGCCAGGAGCCCCAACCTACAATTGGCGAAGAGGGTACTATGGGTAGCGTCGTTGTTTCAGACGGACGAGCGGAAATTTCAGGAAAAGTCGTTGTTGGGGGATTGGGGGCCTTGTTGGTTTTGGTGGTAGGAATGGCCGTGGTCTTTTCTGTCGGGATCGTGGAAACTCTTGGCTATGAATCTCGAGGTCTTGGAGGTAACGGCCTTGCTAGTACGAAGTCAGGCTATTCCTTTGGGCTCAAGACATTTTATTTCACCAAGGGCCAAAATTTTTTTGCTGAATATGACTCAGCTATCCGAAAAGGCTCGCTCAACGTCCATTTGTACAAACTAGGCAGCATGCCCACAAACGACACGCCTTACTATCGAAAAATTTCAGAAAGTGGCAATGGGACCATAAATTTCCCTATTCAGGAAAGCGGGCTGTACCGGGTTAACTTTAATGGTTCCGTCTTGAGCTCCAAACATGGAGCGGGTAGTTATGATCTCTCTTATGAGATCCGGTGGGGTATTCGATAAGTCAGTTCAAGCTCTAAGCTGATCATTCCTGTCAGGGGATTGTCGAAAAAGCCGGACTCTTTGCAGAGTCCGGCTTTTTCATATTTGGCACAAAGGCCTATTGATTATAATTCAAATTTTCACTGTGTTTTTGCGGTAGCGCCAGTCGGCGAGGCCCGCTAAGCCAGAGCTGAAGAGGAAGATGATGCTAGGTTCAGGGACGGTGCTAGTGGCTGTTTACCCAGCAGTAATGACATTGCCCATATCTTCAAAGGTTGATTGAAGCAGCGTTTAATCTGTTCCATCGAAATCCAACTGGAGTCATACAAAACACCCCACGAAGCAGGAAAACCCGGTCAGCCCAAGATAGGTAGAACCATTAAATAGAAAAGGCTGTATAAAGTTAGCTGTCGAAAAGGCAGTGCCGCCGTCAATTGAAGTCCCAAAGGCGATGAAATCTAGTGTGTAGTCGAACTGGGTTAGGGCGGAATGGTCCGAAATAAAAGCCCGGCTGCTTTTGGTTGAAAAGCTCAGCTAAGCTCACCTCGAAGGTCCCATTTCCGTCAAGATCAAAAACAGCAGTGCCAGCGGAGGGAGTAGCAAGTTGTGTGTGGTGGCGATAATGCTGGCAGCTGAGCTAGATAAGGGCATCAGCAAGAACATGAATAGTCCAAGGAGAACGAAAGGATGGGTGGATAAACGTTTCAGGAGTACTTCTCCTTGGTAAGGTCATGTATGTAATTAAGGAGCCCATTCCCTGGCTTCCCTGAGTGATTTGCAATATTTTTAGCATGCGAGGGGGGGCATCCCACGTGGGAGTCGTTTGATGCCGGCAGATTGATGAAAGGGAGAAAGGGTTCGATGCGGAGGAAGGTGCCTGCTTTATTCCCTGAAGGTTACAAGGGCAGTGTGATGGCGAGATTTTCGTCAATAACTTTCCTGAATGACGAAGAGAGACCGTTTGCGATTATTGATGGGGGAGCCGACCTGGCTGCTATAGCCAAGTGGGCCCACTTAACGAATGAGATGTCTGCGAGTTCAGAAAATATTAAGCGAGGGGGGCTTTTTGTTGCGAGGCGGCTGCGCGGGCGCCTAAGGAAATCGACACGGTATCCTTCAGGTTTTGCACGGCATCGATTGAGGGTGCTTGGGTTTTATTCCGTACCGCAGGCGTGGCGGAATCGATGAGCGGGAGCGCGAGTTGCGCGAGGGCATTTGCAGTATTCAGGACACCAATTTGTGACATAGGATGAGTTCCTTTGGTGCAAAGGTTGTGGGTAATAGTTTGCCTGCTACTTAAGATGTATCGGTGGGTAGTGGGGCAACTTGAACATTGGCCTCATTCCCAAGCAGCCAACATCAGGGAAATTGATGAGATGAGCAAGAACAGAGTACGACGAGCTGAATTCTGTCAGGGACGATTGGGTGGATTGTATTCGTAAAGGTTTGTTGTTTGATGAAATGAAAGGCGGTCCCCAATGTTCCGCGCCATCCGTGGCGGGGAACATCGGGATGGCTTGAAGCCATTTTCAGATTGAGATTACTTCTCTTTGCTTTGAAGCTCATTGGCTTCTGATGAAATCGACACTGTATCGTGAGATGCAGGGGCCGAAGAGGCATTTCCCGGTGATTGAGGAGCCGGAGCTCCTTGGTTTACGGGAAGTGCCGTTTGCGGAAGGGCAGTTGCAGCAGCTAATCCAGCAATTTGACTCATTGTAGAATTCTCCTTTCTTGAAGCGTTAAGCAATTTTGTCGGTGCTGCCATGATTGATCTTAATGTTGGCGAACTATTTATCGTGAATGAAAAGTTGGCTTTCGGGAAATCACAGAGGCATCTCCAAAATGTGCGAGTAATGTTTCGCACCCCACATATTTTGCCTGTGTCTATGATTCCAAGCTAAGGACTTGAGGTGACTTGAATCGAAGAGAGTAAGAGAAACTCAGCGTTGAGTTGTTGCAGCAGCGTTGGCTAGTTTAGCCAAGAGGCCGCATAAGGCGACCAGCACCAAGTCTTCAATCGGCGAGCGCCAGGTTAAGGGTTGAGGAAAGAATACACCAAAGCACCCACAATTAGGGACATCTAACCCTCGCATGAGGCTGATGGTCATCCATCCTGCATAGCCCGTATTCATCCCTGCACCGACAAGAGCGCTCATCCTCAACCGATATCCGGAAAGTATCCAGATTCCTAGGATGTACTCTCCTACTGTGACAATAGTTGCGAGGGGCCAGAGGATAGAGGGCGAAAAGGCTTGATACGTTTCCAAGACATCCACGAATCCTGTGGCATCTAGCGATTTCCCCAAAGCTGACCCAAAGATGATCCCGCCGATTAGAATCTGAAGTATCCACCGAAGATGTCTCCATCGAAAGGGCATCGGTCCAGAAGATTGGGGATTTGGTGCGGTAGTCGTCAATGAGAGTTCTAGGCCGTCTATGTTGCGCCCAATAGAATATTACAGAAGGCCGATGGCGTTGAGAAGGACGATGAAAACGGCCACGGGCGCGATATAGCGAACCAGGATTTGCCAGGCCTTAAAGAGAATGGGGTTGGAAATTTGGAGCTCGGCCTTCGTGCTTTCATCAGACATGAGCCAGCCGGCAAAGACCGCGATGAGGATGCCACCTAATGGAAGCATGAGGTTGGAGGTGACGAAGTCCAGCAGATCGAAAAACGTCAATCCGAAGAATTTTATTTCTGCCCATAGATTAAATGACCAGACTGTTCCTAAACCCAACAGCCAGGTGGCTACCCCGGAATAGAGCGAGGCCGTGATGCGTGAGAGGCCAAAGGTTTCAATGAGCCAGGTCACAAAAGGTTCAATGAGCGAAATGGACGAAGTCCAGGCAGCCACGAGCAACAGAATAAAAAAGAGCGAGCCAAAAATTGTTCCGCCGGTCATATTGCCAAAGGCGACCGGTAGGGTTTGAAAGATGAGACCAGGGCCTGAACCAGGTTCAAGATTGTTGGCAAAGACAATGGGAAAAATGGCCATGCCGGCCAGCAAGGCCACGCCTGTATCAGCTATGGCAATCATGACCGAAGTGCTGGCAATAGAGGTATTTTTCGGGACATAGGAGCCGTAGATCATGATGGTGCCCATGCCCAAGCTCAGGCTGAAAAAGGCTTGCCCCATGGCCGCGAGCATGCTGGCGCCCGTGAGTTTGCTGAAATCTGGGGTGAAGAGAAACTCTAATCCTTTGCCAAAATAGCCTGTAGTCATGCTGTAACCCACCATGAGTAGGAGGAGGAAAAACAGCGTGGGCATAAGGAATTGCACGGCTTTTTCCAGTCCGCCTTGAACTCCACCGGCCACAATCCCCATGGTGATCACCATGAATACGGTGTGCCACACCAGTAAGCTGCTGGCGCTCCCCACAAATGTGTCAAAGGTGGTTGCAGCAAATTCGCCAGTGGCGCCGCTGAATGTGCCGGCCATCGATTTGAAAATATAGGCGAGCGTCCATCCACCGATGACGCTGTAGTAGGACAGAATCAACATGCCAGCGATGGTGCCCGACCAGCCGATGATCTGCCACCATTGCGTGGTTTTAGTTTCCTCCGCTAGGATTTTCATGGAACGAATGGGCGTAGAACGTCCTCGTCGCCCAAGCAGAATCTCAGCCATCATGAGCGGAATGCCTAAGGCTGCCACACAAATAAGGTAGATTAAGACGAAGGCGCTTCCGCCGTTTTCCCCAGTTAGATAGGGGAATTTCCAAATGTTGCCCAATCCGACAGCCGCGCCCGTGGCGGCGAGGATAAAGGTCCAACGGGAGGACCATTGACCATGCATGGATTGACGATCAGAAATGTTCATGGATGTGGAGAAGTTTCCGTATGGGTGGGAGAGTGTAGTCAAGGCGCCATCTCGCTTTCAAGGGTTTTTGACTATACCAGCGGTTTCTGGAAAATTGAACTTGAGATGAACGCCTTCCTGTGACTATAGTGGAGGCCTTCTGTTCTCCCTTTATTTTTGGAAGATGTCTTGATGAGCGATGAACGACGAGATCGAAAAGTGATTGCGTTGGCACCGATGCCGCCGGAGAAGTCCGCCTATGCGTTGGCACGGTATAGCCGGTCACCCGATTCGATTGAAGAGAGTTTGAAGTGGGTGCATGCGCATTCGTCAGAGAAATTTTGGGAACAATTTTATTTTGCCTATGGGCATGGGTCGATTGCAGATTTGGGCCATGTGACGATCTGTTTTGAGCAGATTTCTGAGCTAGCGGCCATTCGCTTGGAGGATGAACCGTTGTGGGATGGCCAGGCCAAGTCCAGCCGATATCAAAATTTTGCAGCAGCCGGTTGTTATGTGCCCAGTGAGATTACGAACAGCGAAACTGAAGGTGTCTACCGCGGCATTTTAGGGAGTCTGTATAATATCTATCGGTTGTTAAAGGATCCGATCAAAGCGCATTTGACTGAAAAGTATCCTTGTCCAGATAGCATGAAGCCAGCCGATTATGAGCGGACGATTGCTGCGCGTACATACGATGTGATTCGTTATTTACTGCCATTGTCGGCCAAAACGAATGTTGGACAGGTGGTGAGTATCCGTACCTTGGAAAAACAAATCACGCGGTTCCTTTCGGCCTCCCTTCCGGAATTGCTCGGCATTGGGGAAGACTTGAAGGACGCATGCGCACGTCAACCATCCAGTACGTGGGCTGAATTGGAAGAAGAGGCGGCTCCCAAACTCGAAGCGATGGCGCCCACATTGGCGCGCTATGCTGGTCCAAATGAGTATCAAGGCTCGGTGTATCGAGATGTGCTTCGTCACGTCAAAGGTGCCTTGAAAAAATCTGGACTTGATGATCCTCAGTCCTGGAAGGGCAATGCCCAGCCGGTGGACTTGTTGGAGCCACATGCCCCGTTGGATGAATTAGTGACTACATTCGTCTACCGCGTGAGTCAGGCCCCTTATCGTGTGCTATTGGAGTGGGTGAAGGAGTGGTCGGAACAAGAAAAACAGGCTGTCGTTGATGCAGCCATCAAAAGCCGAGGTCCACATGATGATTTGGCGAAAGAATTTCGGACAGGCTATGCCTTTATTTTTGATGTGCTGATGGATATTGGTGGATGGCGAGATATGCATCGGCATCGACGGTGTCAGCAGGTGCAACAGAATTTCACAACCATCCACGGCTATGAGGTTCCGTCGGTTTTAGCCGAGGCTGGCGTGGAGAATGAATATCGACTAGCGATGGATGCCGTGCAGCAGGATATCGAGCGCTTGCGGCTGGATAATCAAGAGGCGGCGTTGTATGCCATTCCCTTTGGGTTTCGCGTGCGATGCCTATTTAAGATGGATTTCGCCGAAGTGGAATATGTTTCGAAATTGCGTTCAGGTGTGAAGGGCCATTGGTCGTATCGCACGGTCGCCTGGGAAATGAAGCAGCAAATGCTCAAGCGCCATCCCTATTTGGGTAGCCTCATTCAGGCGACATCCCCTGACGTTGAAGATTCCCTGACTCGGTAGTTCCATATGAAGGAAATTGGGTTTCCATTATGACATCTCCATACCAATCATCTATAGAATCGGCAATTGCTGGTGGGCAGTGGGATGCCGTTTATGATGATGCGTCTCATTGGTCAGAACAAGCCGATTGTGGACCGTTGCCTTTCTTTGCGTTGAATGTCGTGTGTTTATTACGTGGGGATTTTGCCCAAGCCTGGAGAGTCTATCCCCAAGCTCTGGGTGATGAAGTCAATGCCCAATTGGTTCGTGAGTGGGTCCACGTTCTTAAAGAGCAATGTGCGGATTCCGGGTATTTCGCCTTATTCGAAGGGATTTTCCATACGCAATCGGGTTTGCTTGATGACGCCTTTGCTTGTTTCGAGCGAGTGGTCGCTCTGACGCCACAGTCTCCGTACCCCCATTTTTTCCTCGCGCAGATTTATCAACGTCAAGGGCGTATTGATCAAACGGTGAAAGCGTTTCGAGAGGCGATTAAGCTAGACCCTTCATATGTGGCTGCGAGGCTTAAGCTCGGTGTGGTGTATCAAGAGCAGTGCCAGTTGGAGATGGCGATCCCTCAATATCGTGAAGTGTTGAAGCTTCGTCCAGATGAAGCGGTGGGCCATACGAATTTGGCATGTGCGCTAGCTGAACAAGGCAAGCTTGATCCGGCTATTGAAGAGTATAAGAAAGCTTTAAAAATTGCTCCTGAAGATGCTGAAGTTCACTTTGCCTTGGGTGGGTTGTATGAAAATAAAGGCCGTGTCGATCTTGCCAAACGTCAGTATGAGGAAACGCTTCGGTTAGACCCAGATTTCGGGCCAGCGGCAACGGCGATCGGTTGGTTTCTTTATGACAAAGGGGCGAATGATTTTGCGATGGATTCCTTCAGCAAAGCCCTAATCGCAAATCCCAACGATGCTGATGCGATATTTGGTGTGGGACGTATCTATGAGGAGAAGCGTATGCCTGAATTGGCTGTGGAGCATTATCAGAAGGCGTTGTCTTTAGAAAAAAACCCAGACCGTAAAATGCGGATTATCAATTTTATGGATAAAATATTCGGGTAAGGAACATTTAATATTGGCGGAGAGTCTGCTGGATGGCGGACATTTGGGGCTGGAGATCTCCCGCGTCTTTCACTTCCTGCTGAATTTGCTCTTGTAAGTAGGATGAGTAGCCGACCTTCTCCACAAAGAGGCGGAAAAATTCATCAGCTGAAAGGGCCGTTTTGGCCTTGAGCTCCTCGAGAATATCATCACTGATTGGAATGAGCGTACAGCCAATGTGAAGAATGCCCTTGTAGTAGTTTCCTGCTCCTCGCAGTTCCAGTCGTAGGCCTGGCTTGGGTTTCACGGTTTTGTCAGTTGGTGTCTCGGAAATTTCAGAACTGGTTGAATTTTCAGGTAAGTTTTCCATAGATGAGGGCAATTGTAGGGCATTAGGAATTGTCATGACAAGGACATTCGATCGTCTTGACTGGTTGGGGACCCTATGCTAGCGTACCATCCTTTTCGGCGCGGTGCTTCATGTTTTTCCTGCCGTTTGCGCCTTCATTTTTAAGGATGGAGTATATCGTCAATTATGTCACGTGTGTATAACTTTAGTGCTGGGCCGGCTATGCTGCCGGAAGCCGTCTTAAAGCAGGCTCAAGAAGAATTGCCGGATTGGCATGGCGCAGGTGCGTCAATTATGGAAATGAGTCATCGGGGCAAGGAATTTGTCTCGGTAGCGGCTGATGCCGAGCGCGATGTACGCGAATTATTAGGGGTCCCCAATAATTATAAAGTCCTTTTTCTCCAAGGTGGAGCTTCGACTCAATTTGCCACCATCCCCATGAATCTCCTACGGGGAAAGACAACCGCTGATTATATTCTGACAGGGGCGTGGGGCAAAAAAGCTATTAGCGATGGGAAAAAGTATTGCACCGTTAACCTTGCCGCCACTTCAGAGGATACTAAGTTTACGAGCATTCCGCCATTTGAGAGTTGGTCCCTCACAAAAGATGCGGCCTATGTTCATTATACGCCTAATGAGACTATTGGTGGGGTGGAATTTCATTGGGTGCCAGATACGGGTGACGTGCCGTTAGTCGCTGATTATTCCTCAACAATCTTATCTCGACCAATTGATGTGAGTCAGTTCGGTCTCATTTATGCTGGAGCCCAAAAAAATATCGGGCCGGCAGGTGTGACCTTAGTGATTGTGCGGGATGATCTCATCGGCGATGTTTTGTCGACGACACCCAGTGTGTTCGATTATGCCAAACAAGCTGAGGCCGATTCGATGCTCAACACTCCTCCAACCTATGGGATCTACCTCGCTGGTTTGGTCTTTAAATGGATGAAAGCCCAAGGAGGACTGGCAGCCATGGGCACCATCAATGAACGCAAAGCGAAAAAACTCTATGCGGCTATTGATGAGTCAGATTTTTATAGTAATCCTGTTGAAAAAAAATCACGGTCTTGGATGAATGTTCCATTTATTTTAGCCAAGGCTGAGCTAGATAAAGAGTTCTTGGCTGGTGCATTGACTGCTGGCTTAACGACCTTAGAAGGGCATCGTTCAGTTGGGGGCATGCGTGCCAGTATCTATAATGCGATGCCTGAAGCGGGCGTCGATGCATTGATCGCATATATGGCTGATTTCGCAAAACAAAAAGCCTAATCAACGAATGAATCTTGAGCCTCTTGGTTCCTTTCGCAACGGAGTGATGTATGAATATTTTAGTGAGCGATAGTCTTTCTCCTAAAGGAGTGGAAGTGTTAGAGCGGGCAGGTTTTTCCGTTGCGGTGAAGACCAAATTGTCCAAAGATGAATTGTTGAAGGAAATTAGCAATTATGACGCGCTCATCGTACGCTCGGCGACAAAAGTCACAAAAGAGGTGATTGAAGCAGGAGTCCGCCTCCGTATTGTGGGTCGTGCAGGGACCGGTCTAGACAATGTCGACACCGAAGCCGCGACGCGACGAGGGATCGTGGTCATGAATACGCCGGGCGGCAATACGATCACGACGGCTGAACACACAATGTCGATGATTGCAGCCATGAGTCGAAAAATTCCCCAAGCGACGAAGTCAATGAAAGATGGCAAGTGGGAAAAAAGTAAGTTCATGGGAAGCGAACTGTATAACAAGACGTTAGGCCTAGTCGGGTTAGGTCAAATCGGTTCCTATGTCACCAAATTGGCGCAGGGGTGGTCGATGAATGTCATCGGCTATGATCCCTATTTGGCTGTAGATCGAGCCAAGCAAATGGGCATTGAGGTGGTGGAGCTTGACGAATTGTTCCATCGTGCGGATGTGATTTCCGTTCATACTCCGTTGACGAACGAGACACGCGGTATCATTAACACTGATACGATGGCGAAGATGAAAGATGGCGTCATGATCGTGAATTGTGCCAGAGGGGGCATTATCAACGAACAGGATTTAGGTGAGGCTTTGCAATCTGGAAAAGTGGCAGCTGCAGCATTTGATGTCTTTGAAAAAGAGCCAGTTGATCCCAATCATCCATTGCTGAGTTTGGATAATTTTACCTGCACGCCTCACATTGGTGCTTCAACAGAAGAAGCCCAAGAGAATGTCGCCATCGGTATTGCCGAACAGTTTGTGGATTATTTTAAACGTGGTATCGCTCGTGGTGCGGTGAACGTGCCTTCGGTGGCACCGGAGGCTTTGCCACAACTTCAACCCTATTTGTCATTGGCAGAGCGTATGGGCCGCTTTCAATCGCAAATGTTGGATGGTGGGCTTAAATCCGTTACGGTCGAATATGTGGGAGAGGTTTCACAATTAGGAGTGGCTCCTATTACGGTCGCAATATTAAAGGGATTACTGTCTCCCATTCTGGAAGATGTCATTAATTTTGTGAATGCTCCAATTGTGGCGAAAGAGCGTGGTATTGAAGTGAAAGAAGTGAAGAGTAGCGATGCCGGTGATTTTACAAGTTTAATTCGGGTAAAAGTTGAAACTGAGCAAAAGACGTATAGCTTGGCTGGGACGCTCTTTCACCGTCAAGAACCGCGTATTGTGGAAATCAATCAATTTCAAGTTGAAGTGGCCTCTGAAGGGCATATGATCTTAATTGATAATGTCGATCGTCCAGGTGTGATTGGGATGGTTGGACAAATATTAGGCAAGCACGAAGTCAATATTGCCAGGATGCAATGCTCACGAGTTGAGCGTGGAGAATCTGCGCTCCTCATTATAGGGCTGGATAGCCCACTTGCCGCTCCGGTGGTAGACCTTCTCAAGCAGGAGAAAGATATTTTATCTGTTCGCATGGTCAATCTTGATTAGTGTGACGTCTCTTCTGCATTCACTGTCCTTGCCAAAACGGCTTCAGTTGGTAGGTTGTCGTTTATCATTCCCATGAAACCGCCTCGTTCTCTTATCCCCATTGGTACAGCGACCTTGTTGCCTGAGACGGCTCAGCGTGTTCGGAAGCTGGAAGATCAACTGTTAGCGAATTTGTCGAGATGGGGTTATCAGGAAATTATTCTTCCTACCTTTGAATACCTCGATGTCCTTTCAGTTGGGCTTCCCCCTGAGGTTTTAGACAAATGCTACAAATTTGCTGACCGAACATCGGGGCGTATGCTTGTCCTGCGTCCAGACGCAACAGCGCAGATTGCTAGGATGGTTGCCATGGGATTAGGGGGAGAAGCGCTTCCCTTGCGTTTTTCCTATAGGACCACGGTCTTTCGCCATGAATTAGAACACCGAGGACGAGATCGCGAAGTCTTTCAGGTTGGGATTGAGCTCGTTGGCAGTGATGCGGCTGACAGTGATGCCGAAATGGTGACCATGCTCGCAGGCCTATTCGAGCAAGTAGGACTGCCAGAATGGAAAATTTCGTTGGGGCATGTTGGATTTTTTAAGGTGTTATTGAATCGATCAGGATTGTCGGCAGTTGGGAGAAAACAGGCAGAGCTGGCTGCTGCTCATAAAGATTTGCCGAAATTAGAGCAGATTTTAACCACCGAACGCTTGCCTCGGGCTATGGTACGTAACATTCTTCAAGTTCCCGAACGATGTGGTCAGCATGAGGTGTTGGAATGGGGAAAGGCGATTGCGGGGAAAGACGCCCAATTGCTGAAGCCCTTGCAACGTTTAGAGCAAGTGTACCAGCAGCTGGCACATACTCACGTTCAACAGCACGTGTTGTTGGACCTGGGAGAATTTCGTGGTTTTGATTATTACGATGGCGTTGTTTTTGATGTCTTTACGTCGTCTGTCGGCACTGAAATAGGTGGCGGAGGGCGGTACAATCATTTGGTTGGTCGGTTTGGGAGAGATGTGCCAGCTATTGGGTTTGGCTTGGATTTGGATCGACTGTTTTCAGCACTAGAGCATGATGGACGCGTCGACAGCAATAGTCTTACTCCGGTGCTCTTGTTGGCATCTGGCCGTCAAAAGCATAAAGCGTTTATGCTAGCGCAAACATTACGTGCAGCCGGCATAAGTGTCATTGAGGAAACCACGAAACTCACGAACAAATCTTTGTGCACATGGGCGGCGTCAGAGGCACGTCGTCGAGCTATCTCACGCGTCATTCTCTATGAAGCTAAGAAAAGTTCAGAAGAATCAGTACTCTTGTTGGAAGGCTTGAACTCTACTCTGAAGCCGCGGCAGTCGCGTGTGGCTTGCCATGAATTATCTCAACGGTTGCGAGCGAAGATAGATGGCGATTTCTGAAATCACTGGAGTACGAGTCCCTCCCCAGAATCTCGAGGCTGAACAATCGGTTCTTGGTGCAATTCTCTTGGATAATGCTGCGCTTAATCGTTCGATGGAAATCCTCTCTGCGGAGGATTTTTACCGGACAGCGAATCAGATGGTCTATCGCAGCATGGTTGGATTATCTGAACGCAATCAACCTGTTGATCAAATTACGCTGACTGACTATTTGCGAGGCACAGGTGAATTAGAGCAGGTTGGAGGCGCGTCCTATATTGCTGAATTAGTACAATTGGTGCCCAGTGCAGCCAACATTCGGTATCACTGCGAAATTGTTCGAGATAAATCCTTGCTGCGTGGTTTAGTGCGAACGGCAACTGAAGTGGTGATGAAAGGGTACGAAGGTACGACGCAAACAGATGAATTACTCGAATTTGCCGAGCGTGAAATTTTTGGCTTGGCTCAAGGACATTTAGGCGGTACCTTTGCTCCAGTGAGCAATATCATTCACGACAGTATTGAAATTGTTGACCGACTGTATAGTCGGCAAGAGAAAATAACAGGAGTGCCGACAGGTTTTACAGATTTAGATAATTTGCTCGCCGGACTCCAGGCCTCTGATTTAATTATTGTGGCGGGCAGACCGAGTATGGGGAAGACGAGTTTAGCTTTGGGGATGGCTGAACAAGCGGCGCTCATGGGTAACGCTGTTGTTGGCATTTTCAGCCTAGAAATGTCTCGAGCGCAGTTGGTTCTACGCATGCTTAGTTCTCAAGCCCATCTCGACTCACATGCCGTCAGAACAGGGCAATTAAAGCAGAATGATTGGGTGGCTTTGACTGAGGCCGCCGGTAAACTTGAACAGACGAAAATCTTTATCGATGATTCGGGAAATCTTAGTGTTCAGCAAATGCGCGGGAAGGCTCGACGTCTTAAGTCCGAGCATGGCTTAGACCTTTTGATTATAGATTATTTGCAATTGATGGACGGAAAGGGGTCTTCGGAATCTCGGCAACAGGAAATTTCTGAGATTTCAAGAGCCTTAAAAGCGCTGGCTAAAGAATTAGACATTCCCGTTGTTGCGCTTTCACAGTTGAGTCGTGCTGTAGAAAATCGAACGGACAAAAGACCAATGCTCGCAGATTTGAGGGAATCTGGGGCGATAGAACAAGATGCGGATGTGGTCATGTTTATTTATCGTGATGAGGTGTATAACCCAGATTCCGATGACAAGGGCATTGCGAATATCTTGGTTCGCAAGCATCGCAATGGGCCCATAGGGGAAGTGGATCTGCAATTCCACGATCGGTATGCAAAATTTAATGATTTAGCCAGATAGTTTGGTATACTGTCATTAATGATGTTTTTGGAAATATCATAACGTCATGGATTCTTCCATGCGACCCACTCGTTTGGTAGATTCTTTGAGTACGCGTCCTCTGTGGCTAGGGCGCATCTTTACTTGCGTGTTAGGCATTCCTCTTCTGATTGTGTCGTGTGGCACTGCTTCCCAGCTGAGTTTGCTTGGTCAGGATTCTTCTTCTTCTCCAATTCAGGAAACGACTCATCCGCAAGCCTACTTTCACTTTCTGCAAGGTTCTTTGGCTGAACTTGATAATGATGGTGTGAAGGCGCTTGAAGCCTATCAGACCGGGTTATCGTTTGACCCTGACTCAGTCTTCTTGAAATTCCGTATTGCCAAATTGCATTTTGGGTTGGCTCAGATGCTGGCCGCTGTGGAAATGGCTCAGCAAATTCCCGTCGAAAGAATTACAACGGTTCCTATGTTCTTGGATATGGCTAGAATATTCTTTGATGCCGGAGAGCACCCGCGGGCTCTAGCGATTTTAGAAGAAGGTGAGCGACGATTTCCAGTAGAGCACCGCTTATATCATGCTCATGGCACACTCTTGTTGGCTGAGAAAGAGTATCAGGAGGCAGGAGTCGTTTTTCGTAACCTCTTGCAACATGCGCCAGACTCAGCTGAGGCTCATTATTACCTGGGGATTATTTCGTTAGAACAAAGCTTGAATCAGGACGCTGTGGGCCATTTTGAGCAAGCCATTGTTTTGAATAAATCATTTGAACGTGCGTATCTCAAGTTGGTCGGACTGTTAGAAGAGACAGAAGAGTCACAACGAGCCATTGAGTTGCTGGAAGCCTTTCTCCGTGACGTGAATCCGCATCATCGGGAGTATCGTCTGCGTCTTGTGAGTTTGTATGTTGCTCAAAAGGATTCAGGCAAAGCTTTTGGCCATTTAGACTATTTGCTGGAACAAAATTCTGGTGATCTTCATGCCCAAGTTCGGAAGGCTCAAATTTATGGCGAGCAGGGAAATTTCGGTGCAGCGATTGAGGAATTGAATGCGGTGTTACGTGACCGGCCGAATGAATTAAGAGTGAGAGACTTTTTAGGCCTTTTATATGAGGAAATGAAAGATTATGAGAAGGCTATTGAAGCCTACCAAGCTAATGTAGAGATCGATTCGACGTTCTTTGATAGCATTTTACATTTAGGGTTTGTGTCGTATCGTTTGAAGCGAAATCAAGAAGCGTTATCGTATTTAGATCAAGCTGTGAAGCTGAGTCCAAAACGTCCCGAGCCATATTTATTGTTAGGGTTGACGCATTTTCAAATGAAGGAATATCAACTAGCCAAATCCCGCCTAGAAGATGGTATTCATCAGGATCCCTCTAATGCTGAGTTGCATTTTAATCTTGGTACGGCTTATGACAAATTGAATCGCTTTGACGATGTTGTGCAAGAAATGGAGCAAGCGTTAGCGTTGGACCCTGAGCATGCTGACGCACTCAATTACTTGGGGTATAGTTATGCTGATCGAGGCATTAATGTAGAAGAAGCGGTGTCATTAACTCAGCAAGCGGTCACGTTAAAACCTCATAATGGCTACTATGTCGATAGTTTAGCTTGGGCCTTGTATAAAGTTGGACGAATTGACGAAGCACTTGAAATGATGCAACGTGCTGCGGCATTGGTGTCAGATGATCCTGTGATTTATGAGCATCTAGGTGAAATCTTTCTGCTACGAGAGGAGCATGAGAAAGCTCGGGGTGCTTGGAGTCATTCTCTGCAATTGGATTCGACAAACGAATCACTCAAGCAGCGATTTCGGAATAGTGGCTTTGGGGAACCCGGATCAACTCTTTCTCAGCAATCTACCTACACGCCGTAACCAGACTTTTTAAATAGCGTTGTCGTTAGGGAATTCTGTCCTTATCTAGTCACGCAATTCTCCTAAGCCAAGACTTACTGTCCGACAGGTTTCCATTCATAAAGAGTTCCTTAAGATTCGCCATGCTTCTGGCGATCAGATCATGAAGCAGATGCTGAGAGGGACTGATATTTGATGAGTGTTGTTATGGATGGGGCCGTAGAGTGAGGTTTCTAGGAATTGCAGTGCGTTAGCTTCACTTGGTGAAATCCTACCAAGAGCTTTTGCTTGAATGCCCTCTGGTCTCATGATAATGCCGTGTGAATGATGACCGGAGGAGTAGTCAAGAACAACTTATAGTGGAGGGAATCCTCCTTGGAGGCATAGCATGAATCGTCGATATCCACTGACACAACAACAAGGATTCAGTTTGACGGAGCTGATGATCGTCGTGGCGATTATCGGTATTTTGGCAACGATCGCCATTCCCAATTTCTTACGCTATCAGGCGAAAGCGAAACAGACTGAGGCGAAAGCTAATTTAGTGGCACTCCATACATCTGAGATAGCCTATTTTGCTGAAAATAATGGATTTATTGATGATTTTAATGCTGTTGGTTTTGGTGTGAGTGGAGCGTCTCAGCGCTATTATTATGAGTTGGGTGCTGCGACGTTAGGATCGTTGCCTCCTGGGTGCACGGCTTCGACTTTGGATGTTGTGAGCGCATCAGGTTTTACGGCAGTAGCGATTGGCAATATTGATGGGGATGCGACCTGTGATGTCTGGACGATTGACGATCAAAAAGTCTTAACCAACGTCACGAATGATGTGTCGTCCTAAGTTGTCGTTCGGTATCATGAATCAGAGAAAACAACTCAAGAAGATTTGAGTTTCTCCCGAAATAGGTACAGGAATTATTTTTAGGGGGCAAAACCTCAAGAGGAGAGAATACGTGGATATCCGAGAAAAAATTCAAAATCGGTCGGCAAAAATTGGAGTTGTTGGATTGGGCTATGTGGGGCTACCATTAGCTGTTCTTCAGGCCAAAACTGGGTATCATGTCTTTGGGGTTGATGCAGTCGAGGCCAAAGTCGAGATGGTCAATCAAGCCAAGAATTATATTTTGGATGTCGATGATGCTGAATTGCGAGAGGTGGTGGATAAGAAACTATTGGAAGCCACAACAGATTTTTCTGTTCTGCAACAATGTGATATCGTCCTCATCTGCGTGCCAACTCCACTGACCCGGAATAAAGAACCCGATATCTCGGCCATTGTGAAAGTTGTGGGGCATCTTGCTCACTATTCTCATCCTAATATGTTGGTCGTGCTAGAAAGTACGACGTACCCTGGAACGACCGAGGAAGTGATTTTGCCGGCGTTGACGGCTAAAGGTTTTACGGCCGGAAAAGATCTATTCGTCGCTTTTTCGCCAGAACGGGTTGATCCGGGGAACCAAGATTTTAAAACACATAATACCTTCAAGCTCGTAGGGGGTGTTACTGAAGGTTGCCAGGAAGTCTCCAAATTGTTCTACGAACAATCTATTGTCAAAGTGTTCCCTCTCAGTTCCCCGCGAGTGGCTGAAATGACCAAGGTTTTTGAGAATGTCTTTCGATCGGTCAATATCGCATTGGTCAACGAACTGACCATGTTATGCGAGCGTATGGACATTAATGTTTATGAAGTGATAGATGCGGCGGCCACCAAGAATTTTGGTTTTATGGCGTTTTATCCTGGACCTGGGGTTGGCGGGCATTGTATTCCGTTAGACCCGTATTACTTAGCATGGAAGTCGAAGGAATATGATGTGCACACGCGGTTCATTGAGTTAGCTGGAGAAATTAATGAAAATATGCCCTATTTCGTCACGACCAAGCTCCAGCGTGTCTTAAACCAAATGGGGAAATGCTTGAAGGGTTCAAAAATTGTCGTTCTCGGGGTTACATACAAAGCAGACATTGAAGACCCTCGGGATTCGCCAGCGACTAAAGTGATGGAATTGCTTCAAAAAGAAGGTGCAGTCTTACAATATGTTGACCCGTACACGCCTTCTTTGTCGGTTGGTGATCAGCAGTATACATCACATGCTGTCACTCAAGAACTATTGGAACAAAGCGCATGTGCGTTAATTTTGACAGCTCATTCGGCTTTTGATTACCAGATGATTGTGGATCATGCTCCGGTGGTGTTTGATACGAGAAATGGCACTCGAGAAGTCAAACAACGACGGGAGAAGATTGTGTTGCTTTCAACGTAATCCGTCACACATGCATAAAGGCTCTGTTGTTGAGGTTCAATTTCTTGACAGCCTTTGCCCTATTCGGTATAAGGCCCAGTTAGACTGGGCCTTTTTTCTATCCTTTGCATAGTTTTTTTCCAGTGTTCCCCTCCCAGATCGATTCTCCTAGAGGTTGGAAAGATTTAGCGGTACGAGAATATGAGGTTGCTTAGACAGTTCATCGTGCGGGTCACGGGAAATTTTTTCCAAACCGTGGTTCCAAAGTTACGTCCGCAACGTTCAAGAAAGACTGTACCTTCCCTGAAACTGGTTTCTCATAACTTGCATCCAGTGGCATCTCCGGATGCACATACTCAACGCAGTGCCCATATCGGACATATGGAGGCATTGGAATCTGCCCTCCAAAAAGGAGAGCAGTGGGTATTGAGCAAGCAGAATCTTGATCGAGGGTTCTGGGTTGAGGAGTTAGAAGCCGACTCAACGTTGACATCGGAGTATGTCATGCTTCGGCGATTCTTGGGTCTGGTTGATTCGGAGCGAGAGCGAAAAGCGGTTCGATATCTCTTCCATGCACAACTAAGTGATGGAGGCTGGCCAATTTTTTCTGGTGGGCCGGCTGACCTGAGTGCGACGGTCAAGGCGTACTTTGCTTTGAAATTGGCTGGGATGTCGGCTCAGGATCCTGTCATGCAACGGGCCAGGGATCTCGTTCTTCAGCAAGGTGGGGTTGTACAAGCCAATGTCTTTACAAAGATTACATTAGCCTTGTTTGGCCAATATGACTGGCGAGGGATTCCATGTATGCCCGCAGAGATTTTCCTCGCACCCCAATGGTTTTATTTTAATGTGTATGCCGTATCCTATTGGTCTCGTGCGGTCATTATCCCTCTCTTAATTATTTTTGCGCATCGGCCTCTTTGTCCTGTTTCTGAGGAACAGGGTATTGCTGAACTTTTTCTGGAGCCACTGAAAGCGGTAGATTTTTCGCAGGTGCCACCGTTACATCGTGATTCCAGCATACTGAGTTGGCGTAATTTTTTCGTGTGGGTTGATAGTCTTCTTCGACTGTATGAAGCCTATCCGATCCCATCCTTAAGAAAGAAAGCCTTGAAAGAGGCAGAGCGATGGATGGTCGAACATATGGATGGCGAGGGGGGGCTTGGCGCCATTTATCCAGCCATGGCCAATTCAATCTTTGCGCTCAGGGCAATGGGATATGCCACAGATCATCCGTTAATTCAAAAAGCCTTGGGTGAAATTGAGGAACTTGAAGTCTATTCCAATTCTGTGAGCTCAACGACACTGAGTATGCTGCATTTGCAGCCGTGTCATTCACCTGTATGGGATACGGCTTTAACGATGAATGCTCTGATTGAAAGCGGGGTCGCTCTGAATCATCGGGCGTTGGTTCAGGCTGATGCGTGGTTGCGTACGCGTCAATCACAAAAGGTGGGTGATTGGGTTGTCTCATCTCCCGAGGCCAAACCAGGCGGCTGGGGCTTTCAGTATGAAAATGACTGGTATCCAGATGTCGACGATACTGCTGCTGTCATTACCGCGATGGCTAAAATTCATCCAGCTGAAACCCCAGACGGCGATGAAGTTATTCAACGAGGGTTCCATTGGGTATTGGCTATGCAGGGGGCTGATGGCGGATGGGGTGCCTATGATAAAGACAATAACAAGCTGATTTTTAATAAAATTCCTTTTGCGGACCATCAGGCGCTGCTGGATCCGAGCACTGCTGACTTAACCGGTCGATGTTTGGAAATGTTGGGTGCGTTAGGATATGACCAGTCACATCAAGCTGTAGGTCCTGCCCTTGAATTTCTTCGCAAGGAGCAAGAACCTAATGGTAGTTGGTACGGGCGATGGGGGGTCAATTACATTTATGGGACGTGGTGCGTGCTTTCTGGTCTGAGGACAATTGGGGAGGATATGACCGCCCCGTGGGTTCAAAGAGCTGTGGCCTGGGTGGAATCCGTTCAGAATTCTGACGGAGGTTGGGGGGAATCCTGCGAATCGTACGCAGATGTTGAAAAATCTGGGCGAGGAGAAAGCGCAGCTTCACAGACTGCATGGGCGATGATGGCGCTCCTTCAATCTGGCGCATCCGATTCCCTCAGTGTGGTTCGTGGGGTGAATTGGCTTATTCGTCATCAACGGGAGGATGGTGTGTGGGATGAGCCTTTCCATACAGGTACAGGCTTCCCACGAGTGTTTTATTTGCGGTATCACGGCTACTTCAAGTATTTCCCTATCTGGGCCTTAGGCATGTATCGGAATGTGAAAACAAATGGGGAAGCCAGAGCTGACCAGTTGCGTAAAACCGCTCAAATCTCTCGATGGCAAAAAAGATTGAGTTAAGCTTTTCTCAAAGCCCACTCTGCCTAATTCAAGAAATCATGTTACGAGCGAGCCCGTTGTGACCAACATCGCGGTAGTGACGGCCACCAGAATAGAATTTAATGCCGTTGCCCGCGCTCTACGAGTTTCTCATCCAGTTTCCCAGTATGGTCATCGGGCATTAGCCAGTATTGATCACGGACTGAACGTGTTGCTCCTTCAGTCAGGTATTGGCCCTGGTAAGGCTCGAAAAAATACTCAACAGTTACTCGCCGGTGCTTCATGGGATGTCATCATCTCCACGGGTTTTGCAGGAGCTCTCGATTCTCTTCCCATCGGATCCGTACTGATCGGGCATGAAGTATGTGAGGAATCCTTCGTGACCTCAGACGCGTCGCAAGGCCTACAGCGATTTGCGTGCCATCCTGATTGGGTCCAAGTAGCGTTGAACCTTAACTGGGCGGGGCGACAGTCTTTGCGGACGGGAAGGTTTGTGAGCGTGGATCATGTGCTCACCCATTCGGTTGACAAGCATAAATTGAAAGCTTCAACTGGCGCGGTAGGAGTCGATATGGAAAGCGCGGCCATCGGGGGAGTCGCGCAAGAGCATGACTTACCATTTCTGATTGTTCGCACGATTTCTGATGGCGTCAATGAAGATTTGCCTGTAGACTTTAATCTCTTTCTTAAGCCATCAGGATGGATTCCTGGAGTGATGTCTATCCTGTTGAGCCCAAGGTCGTGGAAGGGTTTCCTTGATCTCTATCAGCATTCGAAGCAAGCATCGTCTGAGCTCACTCGATTTTTTGAAGAATTTTTCTCTACGATCCCAATTTTGCCTCCGTCAGCAAATTCGTTCACGATCAAATCGTAAATTACGAATGTTATCCAAAGCATCTGGTGCAAATCGTGATGTAGATGGAAGAAGTAGGCGTAGTGCTGTGACTCCTGTTTCTGCTCTGTTGGTGGGCATTTCTGATTCCATGACATCTTTTGCCAAACCCTAAACATTACACGTTGTTTATTCCAATGTAACCTTTTGCGTGCCCTGCTCCTTGCAGATGGTTTCAGAGCATTTCCTTCCCAATATGTAACGACACCGACAATGATGAGCCTCGCTCAATACCAGTTGGATCTGCTGCTATAGTGCTGCAATGGGTTTAATGGAAATTTGTGGGGCCATTGGGGGGATTTATGGACTGTGCTCTGTTGAAGTTGAAGGCGTGTTGTCAAAAATCGGGAGCGATTGTTGACACAGAATCCATTATGGATTTAGAACAGGGTGTTAGCCAATTTATCTATTGTAAAGATGAGTAGTTATCATATTGTGATGGAATGATAGAAGGAGGAGTTATGGCAAGAATTGGGGAAATGCACAAAGCGATTGTGAGGCCGTCCAGGCCATTCATTCGATGGACTACCTGTGCCCGATGCGTTGTCGTGTTGGCTTGGATCAGCCTCTCGCTCCTTTGGTGTTCTGTTGCGTGGGGAGCGAGTACCCCAACGCAAGCCGTCAAAGAGACCATTGATAAGGTATTGGTCGTTCTGAGTGATGAGGCATTGAAAGATCCGACGCGAGCCGCGGAGCGGCGAGAGAAACTCGAAGCCATTATTGCACAGAGATTTAATTATGAAGAAATGGCGAAGCGAGCACTTGCAAGAGAATGGAAGAAATTGAGTGCTGAAAAACAGGAAGAATTTGTTGGATTATTCCAGCAATTTTTAACCCAATCCTATGCCGGGAACATTGATGGATATTCCGGGCAACAGGTGGAGTATCTCAAGGAACGCTTGAAAGGAGACTTCGCAGAAGTCCAGACCAAAGTTGTTTCGCCAAAAGCCCAAATTCCCTTGGATTATCGCCTTCTCAAAAAAAACGACAAGTGGGGCGTATATGATGTCATCATTGATGGTGTCAGTTTGACTAAAAATTATCGAGGGCAGTTCTCGAGAATCATCAAGTCTTCCTCATTTGAAGCACTTCTTGACAAACTTCGTTCAAAGACAGATTTAGCCTCCTCGCCCTAGAGAAAGAATTGAATGATGTCTTTCCGTGTGTCGTGTTTGGCGGCAATGGTCTGCTTGGCGTTAGCGGGAAGTATCAGTCCCTGTCTGGTCAGTGCGGAACAATCAATTTTTGTTGTTCCAGCTATTTCCACATCTAAAAATTCTGGGCGGGATTTTGGGTTGATTGTTCCCGTATTGGACTCAGATGAGGATGGAAATTTACGCTCGGTATTTGCGCCGATGCTGATCCATAATTCATTCTTAGGTGTGAGAGGGACGCTGAACTATTTTCACTATTGGTCAGGGGGAAAGCAGCTGGAGACTGTGGGGTCTTATACGGAAGAGATAGAGCGAGAGCTCAGCGTGCGCTACCAAGATCAGGGGTTTATTGAAGGACTATTTTTCATTGATATTGGCGCGCAGTTTTTTAAGAAAGCCACGAAACGTTTTTTTGGTGTAGGCCAAGCCACGCCAGAATCGAATGAAAGCAACTATACGGGCCGTGAAATTCAAGTCCATTGGAATCTCGGTATTCATCTCAACGATGTCACGCGGTTGTCGATCAATCAAAGGTTTCGCGATGTTGAAATTCAACCTGGGGGTGTCGATGATGAACCTTTTGCTAAGACCCAATTCCCAAATACGGCGGGAATACGTGGCGCGACGGTCTTAGCGCACAGGTTAGTGTTTCAATACGATTCCCGAGATAATCAGACCTCGCCCACGGCGGGAACACGGGTTGAAGCATTTGGGGAATTGGCGCAAAACTTTGATCGGCGACAAATTGACGATCAACTCTATTTTCGATATGGCCTTGAGGCCCTTCATTTCATACCCAGTCTATCAAAGCAGTACATTTTCCTCATTCGAGGAAAATTAGAATTAAGCTTTGGAGATGGGATCCCATTTTTTGAACAAAGTTCTTTAGGCGGAGAAAACAATCTTCGTGGGTATGGACGAGATCGATTCATCGATAAGCATATGATAGTGGTCAATGTCGAGGAGCGTATTCATATGTTTCAACTAAACATATTGAATGTTAATGCAGAATTTGAGGTTGCCCCCTTCGTCGATATAGGCCGAACCTATCGAGATTTTTCCTATCGGCAATTTGATGACTGGAGAGTTACCCCGGGTGTGGGGTTTCGAGCCATTGTGCGGCCCAATTTAGTCAGTCGAGTCGACTGGGGATACAGTAAGGAAGGCGGAGCGGTCTTTGCTGGGCTGGATTATCCGTTTTGAGGATACGTAAAGATTGAGGAATAGGTCGAATCTCCACCGTAAAGTACTGGTTGTTCTCGTCTTTGGTCTAATCCTGGGGCTCTTGGGATCCTTAGGATCGGGAGCGAGCCATTCGCCGAAGAGTTCCGATTCTCCAGACCAACTGGAGAAGGAACTTCAGGATTTACTTTCTACTGGGATGGCCCAATCAACAAACCCTGAGGCGTTGCGCCACTTGGCGACCCTGTATTTAGACTTGGGTTATGGGTTGTATGTTGATCAGGATAAGAAAATCGCGGCTTTTCAAGAGGGAGCTCGATTAGCCAAAAGAGCGTTGGAGCAACAAGAGACGTCAGCTGATGCCCACTTTCTGTATGCAGCTAATCTGGGCAGTGCGACCGAATTGCAGGGTGTAATGTATGGGGCATTGACGATACAAGAGTTAAAGCACCATGTTCGTCGAGCCTTGGAGCTCGATCCAACATACGCACCCGCACATCATATGTTAGGACGAATGTACGAAGAGTTGCCGTGGTTTTTAGGCGGAGATCAGGATGGCGCAGGAGAACATCTCAAGAAAGCGGTCTCGCTTGATAGCTATTATGTTCCAGGGCATCTTGATTTGGGTCGATGGTATCTGAAGCAGGGGAATGAAGCAGAAGCTGTCCGTGAGTTGACTTTGGTGGTCGAAAGGCCTCCACGTGAAAAGATTTGGATTTGGGAGCGAATTCACCGACCTCAAGCTCAAGATCTCTTACGGCAACTACATGCGGTTGAACGGGAAGTTCCTTAACGGTGCGAGGACGATGGCTAGCGCTGATAGCCTTATTGACAGTGTTTGGTTGCTATGAGAGAATTTTTTCTGAAATGACGTAGTCGTCGGTATTCTCTCAATTATTCCTTTACAAAATTCATGAGTGTTTTCAGAAAGGATTTCTGATGTCCTTGTTGAAGAGGATTGAAAGCCCCGTAGATTTAAAGAAAATTGCTCCCGAACAATTCCCTGAGCTCTGCCAGGAAATTCGAGAACTGATTATTGACGTGATTTCTGGAGTGGGGGGGCATCTGGCGTCAAACCTCGGTGTCGTCGAGCTGACGGTCGCGTTGCATTATTTGCTCAATGCTCCTCAGGATAAAATTATTTGGGATACGAGTAATCAAGCCTACACGCATAAGTTATTGACTGGTCGACGTGAGCAATTTCACACCATTCGGCAATTCGGGGGGATGAGTGGATTTTGCAAACGAGAAGAGAGTGCGTATGACGCATTTAATGCTGGTCATGCTGGGACGGGAGTCTCCGCTGCGGTCGGTTTTGTCGAAGCTCGAGAACAACTGCAAGGTTCTCAAAAAGTCGTCTGTGTGCTTGGGGATGGGGCATTAACCTCTGGAATGACATTAGAAGGCCTTCAACATGCAGGAGATATGGGACGAGATTTCGTGGTGGTATTGAATGACAATCAAATGTCCATTTCGCGCAATGTTGGGGCCATCTCTGCCTATCTAAACCGTACCTTTACGGGGGAATTTTACACAAGATTTCGGGAGGAAACATCCCAATTGTTAAAGACGATTCCTCAAATTGGAGCGAATGTGAATCAGATGGCCATGCGAGCTGAGGAATTGGCCAAAGGCTTGCTCCTCCCGGGCCTATTATTTGAGGAATTGGGGTTTCGATATGTGGGTCCGATTGATGGACATAATTTTGAGCATTTATTGCCAACGCTGGATAATGTATTAAAGCTCAAGGGCCCGACTCTCCTGCATGTCATTACCAAAAAAGGGTTGGGTTTTGAACCTGCGATGAGCAATCCTGTGTGGTTTCATGCCTGTTCACCTTTTGACAAAAAAACTGGGCAAGCGATCAAAAAAGCGGGGCCTCCATCCTATAGTTCGATTGCTGCGAATACATTGATTCGTCAGGCTAGACTTGATAGCCGTGTAGTTGTGATTACTGCAGCGATGTGTGAAGGCACGGGAATGTCTGAATTTCAGAAGGCTTTCCCAGAGCGGCTCATAGATGTTGGTATCGCTGAGCAACATGCGGTGACATATGCTGCGGGTCTTGCGGCTGAGAGTATGCGCCCAGTGATTTGCATGTATTCAACATTTTTGCAACGCGCGTATGATCAAGTCGTCCATGATGTGGCCACTCAAAACCTTCCAGTGACGTTCTGTATTGATCGAGGAGGATTGGTGGCCGAAGATGGGACGACGCATCATGGGGCCTTTGATTTTGCCTATCTTCGTCACATGCCGAATATGGTGATCATGGCGCCAAAGGATGAAAATGAATTGCAGCATATGGTGCAAACGAGTTTAGTCCATGATGGCCCAATCGCGGTTCGTTATCCCCGAGCGAGTAGTTTAGGTGTTCGATTGGATCCTCAACCGATTCCGCTTGAAATTGGCCAAGGGGAATTATTGCTTGAAGGGCAAGATGTCGTAATCCTAGCCATTGGCGTCACAGTATCAGAAGCCATGAAAGCAGCAGCGCAATTAAAAGAGGAAGGCGTCTCAGTGGCAGTCATTAATGCACGTTTTGTCAAGCCATTGGATAAAGACCTCATCCGAGAGGTGGCAAAAAAAGTGAAATGTTTACTCACGGTAGAAGAAGGCTGTCGAATGGGTGGCTTTGGCTCTGCTGTGTTAGAATTCCTTTCAGACGAGGGGTATTGGGACCTCCCTACCAAGATTCTAGGGTTGCCGGATTGGTATATTGAACAAGGTCCACAAGAGTTACTGCGTGAGAAGTACGGACTCACGGCAGACGGAATTTATGACCAAGCGAAGGCGCTGTATGATAGAGTTTCATTGAAAGTCATTTTACGTTAGCATTGACTTATGTATATTACGCGACGAAAAACACGCCAAATTCTGGTTGGAGGCGTGAAAATTGGTGGGGATGCCCCCATTTCCGTCCAATCCATGACCATTCCACATCCTCGAGATGTGGTCGGAACCCTTGAACAGATTCGTCAATTAGAAGCGGCAGGGTGTGAGTTGATCCGCGTCGCGGTTCCTGACATGGAAGCAGCGGATGCTCTTCCCAAAATCAAGGCCCAGATGACGGTTCCACTCATAGCGGATATTCATTTTGATCATCGTCTCGCCCTAAAGGCTGCTGAGGTGGTGGACTGTGTCCGCATTAATCCAGGCAATATTGGGCCCTGGTGGAAAACGGAAGAGGTCATACAAGCGGTGAATGACAATGGCATTCCGCTCAGGGTTGGGGTAAACGGTGGGTCCCTGGAAAAGCCCTTGTTAGACAAGTATGGATATCCTACCGCTGAAGCCCTTGCAGAATCGGCATTGAACGCGGTGCATGCTCTGGAAGATGTTGGCTTTACCAATATGAAAGTGTCCTTGAAGGCGTCAGATGTCCATATGGCTATTGATGCATATTGGCTTTTTGCGCAGCAGTCGAATGCTCCGTTGCACATTGGCATCACAGAAGCAGGAACGGCCACCACTGGTGCAGTGAAGTCTGCGGTAGGATTGGGATGGTTGCTTTCTCAGGGTATTGGAGACACGCTGAGGGTCTCCTTAGCTGCTGATCCGGTTGAGGAAGTCAAAGTAGGCTTTGAGATATTGAAATCTCTTGAGCTTCGTCATCGTGGTGTGAATGTGATTGCTTGTCCGACCTGTGGACGTGTGGAAATTGATGTCGTCAAGATGGCGAATGAATTGGAGCATCGCTTGGGACACATAACAAATCCCATTACCGTTTCCGTCTTGGGTTGTGTGGTGAATGGCATTGGTGAAGGAAAAGAAGCGGATATTGGAATTGCTGGAGGTCAAGGGGTCGGTATTGTCTTTAAAAAGGGCAAGCTCTATAAACGTGTTCCTTCGGAAGAATTAATGGACACGTTAATCGAAGAAGTCGAAGCTATGGCAAAAGAGCAAGATGCTGAGAATTCAGGTGCTGTGGCCTCTTCTTCGTCAGCTGGTTCACTGGAAGAAGTGTCTGTAGCTCCCTTCGGCCGGTCCTCAAGAGAAATCCCTGTTTTACCTCTCAAGTGAGGTGTTATCTCATTGCGTGAGATAACAGAATTAAATCAATTCCTAGTTGTGTAGAAGAAAAACAACTCCGTATAATGAATAACGAAGGCGCCGTACCCAAGTGGTTAAGGGAGCAGTCTGCAAAACTGCGATTCAGCGGTTCGATCCCGCTCGGCGCCTCCATCTATTCCTCCTGTCTGATAGCAGAAAGCCATGAAGTCTAGGGTGATGTCAGGGAGCGTAGTATGATGAATGTGATGTGCATGAGTATTGAAAGAGGAGCACTCGACTTGCCTTTGGAGGAGAATAAATAATGGCCGTACCTATCTCACAAATGTATACGGTCTCGCAGTATGCGCTTTCGAAACAAATCAAAGGGGTTGAGCGCTATCCATTAGTCCTGATGCTGGAGCCGTTGTTCCGATGCAACCTAGAATGTGCGGGTTGCGGAAAAATCCAGTATCCCGATCATATTTTGAACCGACGCTTGACGCCTGAACAATGTTGGGCCGCGGCTGATGAGTGTGGAGCGCCGATTGTCAGCATCCCAGGAGGCGAGCCGCTCATCCATCCGGAAATGCCAGCGATTGTTGAAGGGCTGGTCGAGCGAAAGAAGTATGTGTATTTGTGTACGAATGCCATTCTTCTTGAACGGAAAATCCAGGACTATACTCCATCAAAATATCTGACATTCAGTATTCATATGGATGGCCTCAAAGAAGAGCATGATCATGCTGTGTGTCGAGACGGAGTCTATGATGTCGCCGTGAAAGCAATTCGTGTCGCATTGGCAAAAGGATTTCGCGTCACAACCAATACCACGCTGTTTGATGATGCTGCGCCTGAGAGAGTTCGTCAGTTCTTTGATGAAATGATGGAGTTGGGTGTTGAAGGGATGATGATTTCCCCTGGGTACAGTTACGACAAAGCCCCTGATCAGCAAAGTTTCCTGAAGCGTGATCGAACACGGGCATTGTTTTCTGAATTGCTGACGAAGCGTAAACGCGCATGGCAATTCAATCAGTCGCCGTTGTTTTTGGAATTTCTCATGGGAAAGCGGGATTACGAATGTACGCCATGGGGAAATCCCACCTACAATATTTTTGGCTGGCAACGCCCCTGTTACTTATTACAGGAAGGGTATGTTTCGACCTTTAGAGAGTTAATGGAAGAGACGGAGTGGGATCGCTATGGAACTGGTCGTCATGACCAATGCCAAGATTGCATGGTGCATTGCGGCTATGAAGCCTCAGCAGTCAAAGATACGTTCGGAACCTGGGGTGGCTTTCTTGGGACGGTCAGGGCTACGCTTTTTCCTAATGCGGTCTAGGGCTGCAAGTTGAGATTTGTCAGGTTGTTCACTTCCTCAAGTCTCCCTACACAAATGAAATGAATATTGAGTGATGAGTGACGACAAAGTCTCTGATAATCATCCGCCATCCTGGGAAGGGCGCCGATTACGGGTAAGTGGTGATGAGGCAATGCTCAGGGAGGCCATAGGGCATGCGTGTGACTATCGGGGCGATGTGACGATTCATCTCAATAATGGCGAACAGGTGATTGGTTATGTTTTTGATCGCCAAGAAGACATTCCCCAGCCGTATGTGAAAATTTTCCTCGCGAATCAGTCCGAAGCTTCCTTGGTGAAATACCAGGATATTGACGAGCTAGAATTCAGTGGTGAAGATACGGCCTTTGGGCGCTCCTGGGAAGATTGGGCGGATAAGTGGCAAAAGCCTCAGGTAAATTAATTATTCACGACGCCCTTCGTTTTCCCTTCCCCTTCTTTTTTTCATTCCCATCTTCAAAGAAATCAAGAATAATTCAGATAGGATGTCAAGAGAAATATTTCGATCCTGCAGCGGAACTCGATCGTCTTGAGCTGAAGATTTAATTGACGCTTGCCGTTTGTCTATGATAAAAAACCAGGTCTTTTTTAGGCTTTCATACCCCAATCGGCATTGGGTGAATTGGCAAAAATGACGCGGCGGAAGAACGGATTTTTGAAAGCGTAGTGAATCAAGTTTGTCGGAAAAAATTAAGCACAAAAGAAATTATGTACGCGAGGGGGAATTGATGAACGAATACCGAAATTTGAAAAGTTTATTTGTGATGGGTTTAGCCGTGATGGGGATGACGCTTTCAGCTTGTGGTGGTGGGGAAGGTCCTCCGAAGCCGCCACCGCCTGCTCCCGCTGAATATGCTGATAAGCATATGCCTGATGGCTACTGGAATAACCCGGAGATCCTAGCAGAGGGAAAAGCTATTTATACTGGGGTGCAAAATATTGATGTGAATTGCGCTAGTTGCCATGGGAAAAACGGGAAGCCAGTGAAGGCGGGTGCCAGAGATTTCCGCCGAACAGAGCAAATGGAACTCTATTCTGATTCGGTTTGGTTTTGGCGAGTGAATGAGGGAGTCAAGGGCACCAAAATGAAGCCATGGAAGAGTAAACTTTCCGAAGATGAAATTTGGAAGGTCATTGCGTTTGAAGCCACGTTTGGCCTTAAAGGCAAAGAATATGATGTTGCAACCAAGAAATGGGTGGCAGCTGGTTCGACTGGTTCTGCTCCGGCAGCGACGGAAGCGCCAGCAGGCGATGCGGCTCACTAATACGGCCAAAACGTAATACTTGGAACGAGAAGAAAGATAAAGGAGGGGGACGACCCTTGAAAACCTTACATCGTAGTATATGGATGGTCTTTGGCTTGCTCCTTGGAGGGGCAGCCCTGGCGTATGGGCAAGTTCCAGATGCCCCGACAGTGAATTTTCCCTACGTGGGGAATAGGACGGCTGTCTGGGTTGTGGCGAATCTGCATATCTTGTTTGCCGCCTTTATCCTTGGCGCTCCCATTTTTGTTGTGGTGGCAGAATGGCTGGGGTATAAAAATAACGATCCGAAGTACGATCGTCTTGCCAAAGAAGTCATTAAGGTTACCGTTATTCTCTATAGTATGACGGCGCTGACGGGTGGCCTGTTCCTATTTGTCCTCCTTGGCACCTATCCAGATTTTTCGACCTGGCTGATTCAGCATTTTTTCCTTGTGTTCGCGGTTATCTATCCACTGTTATTTATCCTCGAAACCATTATCCTTTATACGTATTTCTATTCTTGGGATTCCATGAAGGGGCCCTTGAAGGGGCGTCATATTGCCTTAGGAATTCTCTTGAATATTGTCGGAACGGTGACGCTCTTTGTTATTGACGGGCCAACGTCCTTCATGAATACCCCCGCTAAGGCCGCGGAAGGGGTGTCGTTGCTCGAATTCATCCAAACAGCCAGTCTCTGGGATAAGATGGCCAATTTTAGTTGGATGCCACTAAACCTTCACAGGCTTGTGGGGAACGTGACGTTTGGAGGTTTCATCGCAGGGTTGATTGCGGCCTATATGTTTATGCGGTCAAAAACGGATGAAGAGCGGTCTTACTATGATTGGATGGGTTTTGTCGGCAATATGATTGGGGTGGGAGCGTTGCTCTTGCTTCCATTCATGGGCTATCTGTTGGCTTACGAACTCTGTGATTATGATGCGTCAATTTGTCCTTATATGATGGCCGACCAATTGTCGATGTTCTTTGAAATGCAAGGTGCGATGATCGGACTGATCTTTTTAGCCAGCAATTATTATATTTGGCTCAGTCTCAAGCGAATTGAGGGCGTGGAGCATATACGCATTTCAGGGTTTGTGGCCGTAGCGGTGTTGATCATGCCTGCTGTGATGGGTGTGGCTTGGAAGATGTTTCCACCGCCTGAGTGGCAATCGTTGATTTACTTAGTGGCCATTGTTGGTGCTCCTATGATCCTTGGTAGGCTGCCTGGGCTCAAGAATTTTACAATTTCTGCGTTCACAATGATCAAGGTTGGGTTTTTGATGATTGTTGTGGCCGATGCCATTTGGATGACGCCTCATGGGTTTGTGGCTACTCAAGGCCTGGCGACTCATGATCTTGAGTTACCTGAATGGGCTGAAGAATTGGCCCTGATGCCGGCTAAAAATGCCGCGGCCTTTACGCTCGTGTTCCTCACGATTGTCAATTACATCATGTACAACCGGGCAATTAAGCAAGGAACAATCATTTGGGGGAAAATAGACTTTGCTTCTCAGTTTGTCTTAATTTTCCTCGCATTCAGTGCTATATGGACAATGGGTTTGATGGGAACCGTTCGGTCCCTCACAAGAAAATATTTCCATGTCTATAACTTGGTTCCCGATTTCACGCCCGAAGCCTTTACGCCAACGTTGTCTTATTCAGCTTGGTGGATTACAGCGGTGACGATCGTGTTCTTTGCTGTCGTCAGTTTTGCTATTCTGGTTACGTTGAAGCCCGCAAGTGCAAAGGCTGAGGCACATTAGGATTTGCCTATTCTGGCTGATGCCAAATAGAGCGTATTAGGAAGAAAAGGAATCGTATGGCTAATCAGAGCTTCACGAAAAATGTCCTAAAGAAAGCGACTATCGGAATCATCGTTGGGGTGATATTAGTGGTGGTTGCTCAACAGACGCATTTCCCTCAAATTTTCCAGATCATGTTTTTTATCTATGCCATGTTGGGGACCGTTGTGTTTATCCTCTTGGATGCACCCCCAATGAAGCGGCTAGAGGGCGTAAAGGCTGTTGGGGCTTTGTTGGTGTTTTATCTCTTGTTGTCTGGAATGTATGTCGCAGGAGCCTCCATTCTTCCGCAATTCGATCCCACTATTGAGGCTGGTAAAATTGAGAAGGTCCTCAAAAGGCGAAAAGCGGCATCTGAACAAGGTAAGGCTGATGAGTTAATAGCTAGGACCAAAGCCTTGGATGAGAGGGCGAAGGCTATTTCTAAGCAGTTAGCTTCGCTCGGAGGTGCAGCTAAGGTTGAAGTAGTTGAAGAGACGGGTGGGGGAGGCGGTGCTGCCTCTGGTGATCTTCTGGCTCTCGGCAAGGAGCAATGGGAGCTTCAAGAATGCTACAACTGTCATAAGTTGTTTGGATCAGGTGGAAAAAAACGAGGTCCTGTCCTTGATAATATTGGCAGTCTAATGACTCCAGAGGCTCTTAGGGATAAAATCCTGAATCCAAAAAGCTGGATGGCAGAAGGATTTGATAAGCAGTATAAAAAGGGGAAGATGCCTGATAAATACCGTGACCTGATGTTTGAAGAAGAGATTGTTGCCCTTGTGGCATTCTTGGCATCCTTAAAAGATACGTCGGTGGAAACTCCAAAGCCTATTAAGATGAATTAGAGATATTAGGTACTACAGAGATATGCAACCACAACTCTCAGCAAAAGCGGTATGTGACAATCAAGAAATCGGCAAGATTTCAAAAGTCATTATGGACCCATTGTCGCATGAAATCAGCCATGTCGTCGTCAGGGAGATCAGTGGAGATCGTGTGGATCGACTTCTTCCGATTAGTCAGGTCCAAGCCGTGGTCAGCGAAGAGGAAATAGTTCTTCGTGGGACCCCAGTTGATTTTACGCAATTCCCTGTTCTGAATCGTGATCAGTATGTCACCATTCATGATGTGGAAATTGCTCATTTGGAAGATAACCTTCATGTTGAGTCTGGGGAAGTCTTGGTGCCCCTCCCTTGTCTTGAGCAAGGGGTTCCTCGGCGAACATTTTTTAATAATATGACTCATGCAATTGGGACTCTGATTGCGCTACCCTTGGCATATCCTGTCTTGAAATATCTCATGAAGCCCATGTATAAGCCATTTGACAACGCCTGGTTTTCTGTGGGGAATGTGAAGAAAATAAAAAAGGAAAATATTGGCTTTCAATTTAAGTTTAATCGAGGCTTCAAGGAAGCCTTTATGCCAGAGCAGCAAATTGAAAAGAATATTTGGATCGTCAATGCAACTCCAGAAGTGCAAAAAGAAGTATATGGCGGGAAAGATGCAAAATTTTTCGATATTAAGGGCGAGTTGCTTCATGTCAATAAGGCCAATTCCCCGTTCATCGGATTTTCCGGAAAGTGTCCTCACTTAGGCTGTGGCTACAAGTGGAGAAGAACGAAAAGTAATCCTGATGGAGTTTTTCTTTGTCCATGCCATTTGAGCCTCTATGATGAAGCTGGAAAAGTGATCGATGGCCCAGCTCCTCGTGGATTAGATATCTTACCTCTTGATGTGAATTCAGCCGGTGAAATTAAAATTATTGATATTGAGTACAAGGCTGGCGTCAAAAAACAAATTCGCCTCCTTTAAGTCGCATTCATTTAATTCGAGGATTATTCCTTCATGCAGCAGGAAACTGAGCCCGCCAATCAACTCAATCCGTTAGAAAAGGTCGTAGAATTCGTTGATGAGCGAGTGGGCCTGAAGAATATTCAGGCCAAAATGATGAATGAGCCGATCCCTGGTGGATCCAGGTGGGCGTATGCCTTTGGTTCGGTTCTCCTCTTTATTTTCATCCTTCAAGTGGTTACTGGGATCCTCTTGATGTTTTATTACGTCCCCAGTACCGACCATGCCTACGACAGTACTCAATACATCATTCACGAAGTTGACTACGGATGGTTTCTTCTCAGTTATCATTTTTGGGGTTCATCGGCCATGGTGGTGATGGTGTTTGCCCATATGTCGCAAGTATTTTTGTGGGGGGCATATAAAAAGCCAAGAGAGCTCGTGTGGTTAGTTGGATTGGCCCTCTTCGGTATTGTGATGGGATTTGGGTTTACTGGGTACTTGTTGCCATGGGATCAACGGGCCTATTGGGCGACCGTCGTGGGTGTAGAAATCATGGACAAAACTCCGATTATCGGAGACTTTATGGCGAGATTTCTCAAGGGTGGACCCACGCCTGGCCAAATGACGTTAAGTCGATTTTTTGTGATTCATGTGATGGTTTTGCCGGCAGCGCTCATGGGTTTAGCGGGTCTTCACATATTCTTGTTCAGAAAAGCTGGGCCGGCTGGTCCCTTTAGGGGGACTCCGGAAGAGCTGAAGGCAAAGACTGATTATTTCTTTCCACGTCAAATATGGAAAGATATCATCGCCATGGCTGCGGTGTTTCTCATTATATGCTCGTTAGCATTCATCGAGCCAGTCGTCTTGTTGGAGCAAGCCACGCCTGATCCTGGTGATTACCATCCTGAACCTGAATGGTATTTTCTGTTTCTCTTTCAGTTGCTTCGTCTTAAAATGTTTGGTGGGGAATTGGGTCAATTAATGGGGGCTATGGTACTTCCTGGAGCCTTTATGGCTTTTTTGGCAGCTCTACCCTTTCTCGATACGAAGCCTGAACGCAATCTTTTTAAGAGGCCCATAGCGCTTGTTGGTTGGACAGTCGTTATGGTTTTCATTCTGATCTTTACCGTTTCAGCGATTATTAATAGAGAATTCTTGCATTAGAACTCCCATGCCCATGTCGAATCTTAAATTAGGTCTCCTTGTTTTTTGGCCAACCTTCTGGACTGGCTTTCCCATAAAAATGGTGTTCTGCTTACTATTGTTGGC
>JAJDBS010000164.1 GCA_029261235.1 Nitrospirales bacterium | reverse complement strand
AGGTTTCACTTCAATTTGAGCCACTTCCAGCAATCCAAATCGTTCCGCAAAATAAATAGTATCTTGATGGTACGAAACAAACTTGACCCCACGAAGTGGTTCTGCAAGTCGTTTCCACTCAATAAGCTTCTGATCAAGATGTGCTTGGAGTTTTTTTGCATTGACTTGAAAATGAGGTTTCGCCACAGGAAAGGCCTTCGAAAGTCCATCAGCAATCGTTTGTACAATCACCTTGGCATAGACGGGATCCAGGTTGAAATGTGGATTCCCGAGTGGATGAACATCCCCTTCACGCCGAAGTAATGACTTGGGTACCTGTTTGGGTGTGATGTTCTGAGCACAATTGATCAATCCTTCATTTCCGGGAAGAATCTTAGGGTTTCGGGCGACATCAACCAACGCTGGCAACCAGGAATGTTCGGCGTCTAGTCCCAATACCACGAGGACGTCCGCACGATTCAGCTTCGGTATAAAACTCGGTTTGATCGGGACACCATGGGGATCTTCCCTGCCTTTGGCCAAACTCTCCACTGAAACAAACCTTCCCCCTATTCTGGCGGTAAAGTCCGCCAGATCGGGGATAGAGGTCACAACCTGAATTTTCCCCCCTTGCTCAAGAGTTGGGCGTTCGGCCATCCCTAGTGAACAGCCCAGGAGGAACAACAGAATGAGGTGCTTGAATATCTCTCTCATGACGTTCAGATCTCTCGACATTACTCTCTTTCTGTAAACCCGTGTTGATGACTACCGATGACCACTTGCCATTGCAGCAACACTTGATTTTGCGGAGCGAACGTATTGCCGTAACGGCTATGATTGTATTGCAATACAAAACGCTGAAACTCACTCGGGTAGAACGTGACATAGGGGGAGTAGGTCACAGCGGTTGTTCGATTGCCTGAGGTGTTGATCGTACTGCCAGCATTCCCAGTTTTAGGATTAGTGATCAGGGCTGGTTCGCTCGGCATTTGGTGATAATCAAATCGGAAACCTGGTCGCCATTGTTTGTTGAGCCGATATTCCGTGTACGCATAGCCTCCCCAAGCTCCCCGGGATTTTGTTTTACCATAAATACTCCGGCGACCCTGGCCAAAGTCATAGAGGATTTCCCCATGAAACGAAAGGCTTTGCCTTAATCCTCTCCCTAATGGGTACCACCGGTAGTGAAAATCTACATTGAAGGTATGCCGATCTATTGGATCCTCTTCGTCCACGCCCAGAAACGCCAATTCACTCGCCTCTGGAACTCGAGATTGTGGGGTGTAGAGGAACGAGAATCCTAACTCTATATTGTGATCATCCGTGAGATCTTTATAGGTACGAACCGAACCGAAGACGGTGCTTCCCTGAATCACTTGGGTTCGAATATTGCTCAATGGTCCTTCCCCTACGAATCCAAAATTATACCCATAGCCAGCGGTAAAGGCTAAATAGGTATCGGTGGGTGCCAACCAGGAAAGTTCTACCCCATCCGTTCGGTTTCCATTGCCCATAAACAACGCTAGTGTCGGGGGAATATCAATTTGCGGTAAGTCATGGGCATGCCGGCGTCCCAAATACCCCCAATCCGCAAAATACCGTCCCGCGCGCACGGACAGATTATAGGGTAAGGACGTCGTTTGTATGGCCGCTTCTTCGATCTCAAATATGGCCTTTCCAAATTCTTCTGTCCCCCGAGAATTCACCGCTTCGGCATGCCCGGAGGCAATGAGGTAGGCCCTGGCAAATGGATCGATATCTGCCGCCGCGAATAATTCAATGGTCCGAAGGGCTGAAGAAAAGCCGGCAGGTAGTTTTGTTCCAACTTCACCACCGGCATCGGCTCCATCCCCGTCTACAAATCGCATGCGGCGCTGGGTATAGCCCGCTATTGTTTCGATCACAAACCCCAATGACGGGTTAAAACGATTTAACATTTGCTGCCGGCGGAGAATGCCCTTTTCTCTGGGCGTTTCTCCAAAATCGAGCACTGGGGGTACGGCCATCGGCATGCCCCCGGTTCGATCAAGTAAATCTTTGGGCTTGGCCGCAGACTTCGCTCCAGGATATCGATCATCAAACGAAGGTCCGTGTTTGAAATTTCCAATGTCATCTGTAAGGTCCTCGACGGGTCGTACGTCCATCGGCATACCCCCGGTTCGATCAAGTAAATCTTTGGGCTTGGCCGCAGACTTCGCTCCAGGATATCGATCTTCTAGCGAAGCACCGGGTGAGGAATTTTCAGATTTATCTGTCGCATCGCATTCATCACACTCCTTGGAATTTTTCACATACATCTGATTCGCGGTTTGAGATTTTGCAGATGCCAAGCGTAAATCGCTGGATTTTTGCATTCGATGAATTACATCCCTGTGCCCATTTAGTCCCTTAAGCTTCTCATCTATGCTTGCAGCCCATACTTCTGGTGAAACAAAGAATAATGTAGAAACGAGGGATAGACAGGGTATCCCTCGTCCTAGAAATAGAAAAAAAGTCTTTCTTGCACAAAACATAGTCATTCCTCCAAATTTTCCTAAATTTTTTCCTTTTTTGAGTAAGGTCGGGAAACAGAGCCCAAAGGATCACTCTTCCCCAGCAGGTCAAAAAAGAAACTGATGATTGAATATGATGAGGGAAAATTTAGGAGTGGGGAGGTGCCCGGGACTGATCAATAGGGATGATTAGAGAATACACCCATTCGACATGACGTTGGGAGAGAAAATCTTGTAGATCGACAGGGAGGCTAGTCCTATAACAATCCTGAACGTAGGATCCTCCGACCTGGTGCTCCACCCACGTACAGAGGTCATGCTCGGCATGTTCATGTCCATCATGGTCAATTTCAGAAAACAAATGATGAACTTCAAGGGCCAACCCGACGGGGACAGAGAAAATGAGCACTCCACCGAGCAAGAGCAGGAATACAAAGGCGAGTTGAGTTCGGCAGAATCTTTTGGCAGTCATAGGCTCGTGTGCACTTCCAGTGATTTGAGAACGAAATCTAACAAGAAGAATACGTGCAGTCAATGCAAGTTGCAAATTACTTGCATTAGTGGATTGTATTTTTTCGGAACATTTCTCCTGCTTCAATCATTGTGAGATGATAAATTTTTTCCAAAACTTTGCCTCTCTTACTGCAAACGTGACCGGTTTTTGAAGCGCTCCACGTTTTCTGTATAAATAAAGAAACGATTTGTTAGCAGTTCATATTTTACAAAGTGACGTTTTTTGTTTAAAGATTAAAAGGTCTCAAACGAGAAAATTTAGGTTTTGGACAGGGCAAAGATCCCTTTCTTCGTACGGAGGACTGAGGATAGTGATGACCTGGTGAGAGTTGAAAAGTGAAAAAAATAAAATCCCAAACTAATTAAAGATTTTAGAAAAACTAAGAGGCTGTCGCAGATAAAAAAGCTAATTGATGATGGCGTATGGGCTTCAAGTATTGCAAATGAAGGCATAAAACCCAACTGACGCTGCTTGCGTATTTTGTCCCGGAAGTCACGGTACGTGCAGCGGCAGACCTGCTGGGTCTCCAGGCTAATCCGACTGCGCAATTTTATCGAACAATACGTCTTATCATTACGGCGAAACTCGAGGCAGCGGCCTCCGAGGTTGCTGGAAAAATTGAATTGGACGAAAAAATCTCGGCGGCATGCGGAAAGGGAAACGAGGACGAGGTGGGCTGGGAAAGCTCCCGTATCTGGGATCCTGAATCGAGGCGGGAAAGTGGATGTCCAAATGATTACTCACACGCGTACGGCGACGCTCGTGCCCATTATTCGCAGTAAAATCGAGCCTGATGGCATTGTGTACACAGATAGCTATCGTTCAGGCAATGCCTGAGGTATTTCAGCATTCAAACATTATCGGATGAATCATTCAGCGGTGTTTGCCGACGGGCGCAATCATATCAATGGGATCGGAAATTTCTGGGACCAAGTCAAGCGTGTTTTGCGCAAATACAATGGCCTTCCAGTCCACCATTTTCATGAATTCTTAAAAGAAGCGGAGTTTCGATTTACTTATGGATCGCATCATCACCATTTGGTCACCCTGAAAAAGTGGAGTAAGTTGTGATTAATCTACGACAGCCCCAAGAGTAAGGTTACAGAGAATTCATTGGCTGATTTTTAGTAGCTACATTTTCCTCATTATTCCTAATGCTGTCCTATCTGATCATGATGAGGATGCTCAGGTCGAAATACTTCCTATGGTCCATGCTATGGGTTGCGGTTGAATAAAGATCAGCAGCGTGGTCCTGTTCCACAAAAACCCCCTAGGCCCACGATTCCAACAGAACTTGAGGGGCACGAATTGGATGATTGGATGAAGGCGCGCTATCTTGTCAACAAAGAAGGTGAAGCCACGGTGGTTATCCTTCAACCTGCTGCGCAGCATGAGTTGACACAAGCCTCTTTGCAAGTCCTCAAGCAATGGACATTTTTCCGCAAATGCAGGGTGACAATCCTGTCGATGGTGAAGTCTCCATTCGCATACATTTTCGTAGTCAATAAGTCTTTGTCATGAAAGTCTTGTGCTGACCTACTCCTGGACTGAAGTCTCCGCCTATTCCTCCGCTAGATTGCTTTTTCTCCCAATATAGACATATATGCTAGAAACACGTATTCTTAAATGGCATTCAAGCTTCACGCGTAAGTATTCTTTTCAATCTGGTGTAGGGAATATGGATGTCCTCTACAATGTTGGTCTTGCGTTAGCCTCTCCCGCATTCTCTTTACTTCCTCCAGTCACATCGATTTTTCTCCCTAGGCTCTGAAGATGATCGCAAGTTGGCTAAAAAGTCGGCGAATATTTTTTGTGTTAGCAAGTCTGCTCATGGCTGCCACTGGTCTGTTGTTGTATTGGTTGTATTTGGGATCAATCGAACGGGAGAGAGTTCGTTTGCTGGATCTCGCTCTCGTACATGCCCAACAGCTAGAAATCATCAGCACCATTGAAGAGAGGGATGCCCCTAGAGTTGAGGTCCAAAGAGCAGATCGAATGAAGGGTATTTTTGACGCTCAATCAGAATTTCATCGCTTTGGAGAAACGGGGAGAATAATTTTTGTCAGCAGGGAACACATTCTCGTGCAATCGAATACTTCGGGTCAGGAGAAGCCGACGCTTCTCTCCGATGAACAGGGGAGAACCGTCCTTGCCGTCTATGTCCCATTTGTTGGCGAGTCTTTCGGTGTGGCCGCCACACTGGATCTTCAAGAAATACGATTGCCCTATTTGCAGTCGGGTGTAGGAATCGGGCTCATGCAATTGCTGGCCATGTTGTTGGGTGGCATATTTATTTTTTTTCGCAAGGATTCAGGACCTCAAAATATTCCAGATGATGAAGCAACCAGTCGGGCCATTGTTGCCAGTGCTGGTGAGGGCATCGTGACGTTTAATGAGTATTCAACAATTGAAACGTTTAATGAAGCCGCAGAGTCCTTGTTTCTCTACCACAAGGATGAAATGATCGGGAAACCCTTTCAGACCTTGTTTGTTTCATCTGATCATAATCCCTGTGATACGTTTTTATTGACCTACCGCTCCCAGGGCACGACTAAAATGGCCGCTGTCGTGAAGAAATTTCAGGCTCAGAGAAAAGATGGGACGGTTTTTCCACTTACGTTGACGTTGACGGAATCGCCTCTTTGGGGGCATCGACTCTTTACGGTGTTGTTACGGGACATGACTGAGCAGGAAATGGCGGAACGTCGCTTGGCTGCCCAATATGCGGTGGCGCAGGTGTTAGCGGAATGTTCAACCATACAGGATGCGACGCCGGAAATTCTTCGGGCCGTCTGTGAAAGTATAGGCTGGCAGGTGGGCATTCTCTGGCAAGTTGATCAAGAGTCACCAGTGTTACGTTGCGTCGAAGTTTGGCAGGCATCGCCAGATCGGTTTTCTCGTTTTGTGAATTTGACGCAGCAGATGTCATTTGCAAAAGGTGTCGGTCTGCCTGGTCGGACGTGGGCAGAAGGTCAACCAGTTTGGATTACGGATGCTGTCCAAGATTCAAATTTTCCGCGCGCACCAATGGCCTCAGAAGAAGGATTGCATGCCGCGTTTGCCTTTCCTATTCAGTTAGGTCCAGCTATTTTCGGTGTCATGGAATTTTTTAGTCGAGAAATTCAAGAGCCCGATCAAGCCTTGTTACATCAAATGTTATCAGTCGGACGACAAATCGGACAATTTATGGAGCGAAAAAGTACTGAGATAGCACTGCGTGAAGGTGAAGAACAGACTCGGATGGTGTTGGATACGGCACTTGATGCGGTGGTCATCTTTAAGGAGACCGGACATATTCTGAGTTGGAATTCGCAGGCAGAGCGAATGTTTGGGTGGTCTCGGGAAGAGATCATTGGTCAATCCTTGGTCGACACAGTCATTCCTCCATCCTATCGAGAAGGATACCTCGAGGGCGTACAACAGTATGTTCGAACTGGGTTGAGTGAGGTATTAAATCATCGGACGGAGTTATCTGGCTTACATCGAGATGGTCATGAATTTCCTCTTGAGTTTTCGATGACTGCCGTACGCTCAAAAGGAACGTTTCTTTTTAGTGGATTTGTTCGTGACTTAACAGAGCGGCGTCAGACGGAAGAAGCTTTGCGGAAAAGTGAAGAGCAATTGCGCCAAGCCCAAAAAATGGAAGCAATCGGGACCTTAGCCGGTGGGATTGCTCATGATTTTAATAATATCTTGTCTTCTATTATCGGTTACACTGAATTGGCTATGGCACAAAGTAGCGGCACCAGTGGCGTGGTCCCTCGTTTGCGAGAAGTTCTCAAGGCAGGCTATCGAGCCAAGAAGCTTGTTCGTCAAATATTGACGTTTAGTCGACAAGATGAATCAGGGAAAAAAGTCCTGTTTCTTCAGTCTATTGTCGAGGAAGCTTCGAATTTACTTCGGGCATCTCTTCCCTCCACAATTTCCTTAGAAGTAGACTTAGATGCCACAACGTCTCCGGTGCTGGCTGATGCGACGCAAATTCATCAAGTCGTGATGAATCTTGGGGCCAATGCTGAATATGCTATGCGTGAATCGGGCGGTACCTTATTTGTCAAACTCGATCAGATTCGAGTCAACGAAGGAAACAGTCTCTTGCAGGATGGTCTCACAATTGGCTCATATATTCGTCTCACTTTTTCTGATTCTGGTAAGGGTATTTCTCCTAATATTCAAAAGCGAATATTCGACCCATTCTTTACCACAAAAGCGGTGGGTGAGGGGACAGGAATGGGACTTTCAGTCATTCATGGCGTCATTACGAGTCATGGAGGAACCATTCAGGTGGAAAGTCATGAAGGGGAGAATACAACGTTTTTCGTATATCTTCCTTGTTCGACATCAATGCCAAACATGGGGGCAACCGTTTCGGTGACGCGTGGTTCCTGTTTTGGACAAGGCACCGTGATGTTTGTGGATGATGAGCTCTCTATTGCACGTTGGGGTAAAGATACACTGGAAGCCCTAGGCTATCGTGTCATTGTTTTTACGAATGCTGCTGATGCCTTGGAAGCTTTTGAGAAGAATTCAGATCACTATGATGTCTTAGTGACGGATCAAACTATGCCTGGGATGACGGGAGAGTTGTTGGCGCAACACGTGATGCGATTGCGGCCAAATTTTCCAGTGATTTTGTGTTCTGGGTTCAGCTACACGATGAATGAGAGGAAAGCCGAAGAGATGGGGCTTCAAGCGTATCTCACGAAGCCAGTCCTCATGGATGACATGGCCCGAGCCATTCAAGCGGCGTTGCAAAAAAAGATGTCGCGCAGTCCAGTATGATGAAAGACGGTGGAACAGAACCTTCACTATGGCTCAGGTGAAGGAGACATTTTTGAGGCGGAGCGAATTAGTGACGACACTCACTGAACTCAGGGCCATGGCTGCTGCAGCCATGATGGGTTGGAGGAAACCGTATTCGCCAAACAGCCATTGAAGTTCACTTGGTACACCGCCTATTGACTGGAACAATGGGTAAAGAATGCCGGCTGCTAGAGGTATGAGGACAATATTATAGACAAATGCCCAAAATAAGTTTTGATGAATCGTCCTCATCGTTGCTCGACTTAATTGAATGGCTTTGTGAATGCCTCGAATATCGCTACTCATTAACGTAATCTGAGCGGTTTCCATGGCCACATCGGTTCCCGTTCCTAACGCGATCCCGACATCTGCTTGAGCGAGTGCAGGGGCGTCATTAATCCCGTCTCCCACCATGGCCACTCGTCTGTTTCCTTCCTTTTGAAGCTTTTGAATTTCTGCTGCTTTTTGATGGGGTAGTATTTCAGCTAAGAAATTGGTAATGCCTAGGTCGGAGGCAATGGCTTCGGCCACATCGTGATGATCTCCTGTTAACATCACGATCTCTAATCCAGCCTTAGTGAGTTGCTGAATGGCTTCTTTTGATTCAGGTCGAATGGTATCGGCGACAGCAATGATTCCTTCAACCTGTCCGTTGATGGCAACAAGGATTGGGGTTTTTCCCCTTTGTGCAAGTGATGTCATTGAGGCAGAAAATCCGTCTAAACTTTGATTCCCTAATAGATTGGTGATGAATGCCGTATTACCAACTACCACGGCTTGTCCTGTAATGTTGCCTTTGACTCCTAGCCCAGGTGTGTTCTCGAAATTCTCAGGCTCATCAAGTCGGAGGGATTGTTGGGTGGCATGCTCGACAATGGCCTGAGCAAGAGGATGTTCCGATCGGCGTTCTAACGATGCCGCGAGGCGAAGGAGTTCTTTCTGATTCCATCGTGGGACGATCATGTCTGTTACGGTGGGGATTCCTTGAGTTAATGTCCCGGTTTTGTCTAAGACAATGATGTCGACCTGGTGCACAGTCTCCAATGCTTCGGCATGACGAATCAAGATGCCCTGTTCGGCTCCTCGCCCTGTTCCCACCATAATGGCTGTGGGTGTGGCCAAGCCCAAGGCACAAGGGCAGGCAATGATCAGTACGGCGACGAATGTCAGAACCGCGTATGTCAATGACGGATCAGGACCCAATCCCCACCACAGAAAAAAAGCTATTGTGGCTATACCCAAAACTGCCGGGACGAAGATGCTCGCAATATAATCGGCAACGCGTTGAATTGGGGGTTTTGAACCCTGGGCTTCTTGCACAAGATGAACAATGCGCGCGAGCACTGTCTCTTTTTCAATGGCGGATGCCTGGAAAAGAAAGCTTCCAGATATATTCATCGTCCCAGTAAAGACCTTGGCCCCTACCTCTTTTTCTACCGGTAAACTTTCGCCTGTGAGCATGGCTTCATTAACGGAAGATTGTCCTTCAGTAATGTCGCCGTCGACTGGGATTCGTTCCCCGGGGCGAACGACTATCATGTCACCTGCTTGAACCATTTCGATCTCAATGTCTTGCTCTTCAGCCCCTCGCCGAATTCTGGCTGTTTTGGGTCGTAAGCCCATGAGTGTGTGAATAGCTGAGGACGTTTGATTCTTGGCTCCAGTTTCCAAGTAACGACCGAAAAGGATCAGGGCGATAATGATAATTGCTGAGTCATAGTAGACCTCTGCTGGTATTCCGCTTGCTAGGAAAAACGAAGGGGAGAATGTTGCGAGCGCGCTGTAGCTAAAAGCGGCTAGGGTGCCGACAGCAATGAGCGTGTTCATATTGACAGATTGGTGCCGAGCCGCATTCCAGGCAGCGACATAGATTGGTCGTCCGGCCCAAAAAAGGACCAAGCTGGTGATAAAGAATAGGACTATGTGACGTGTCTGGAGAGTGAAGGCAGAGAAGCCCGGGAGGAGATTCATACTCCCCATCATCACCAGTACCCCGGCGATCCCACTGAGAATAGCCTTTTGAAATAGCAGTGGAGCCTTCTCTCCTTCAGATGGTGCTGATGTTGTCTTGGAGGATCGCGCTGTTTCTGAATCTGGAATGATGGTGTACCCGGCATTCGTGATGGCTTGTTTTAGGGCAGCATGTGCAACGGTATCAGGCCAGGTTGAAACTCTGGCTGTATGCGTCGCTAAATTGACGTCAGCTGATAGCACCTCGGGTATTGTGCGTAAGGCTTTTTCTACATGGCTCACACAAGACGCACAGGACATCCCTCCAATTTTTACTGTGTGCGACTGAACTGGAATCTCATAGCCAGCTTCTTTCACGGCATGGGTCAACATTTCGGGTGTGGCAATTGTTGAATTGAAATCGACGGAGGCCGTTTTTGTTGCGAAATTTACTGATGCCTCAGTCACCCCGGGCGTGGCTGTTAATGCTCGTTCAACATGATTCACGCAAGCAGCACACGTCATCCCACGAACGGGGAAGGAGACATGTGTTAATTCAATACTCATCGTTATCAATCGTTAGTCGACAGGTTTTCCCATCGTGTACCCAGCATCTTTGAGTGCTGATGTCATGGCTTCACGGGTGAGGAGTGTTGAATCATATTCAACAAAGACTTCATGTTTTTCGAGATTCACTTCAATCTCTGAAATGCCGGGGAGGCTCTTCAGCGCCTGTTCCACGTGTCGCACACAATTGCCGCAGGTCATCCCTTCAATGGGGAAATGTTGTGCTACCTTCATTCTGCATCTCCTTTCTCTGAAATCGTTTATCGTCCAACAGTATAGAGTGAGCGTAGTTCTTCAATGATTTTTTCTGCTTTTCCTTTTTGAATGCCATCGACCACGCATGTGCGGAGATGCCCATCTAGAAGTAGGCTTTCAAATTTTTCGATGGCTTTTCGAATGGCGTGCGTCTGTTTCAGGATGTCGACACAATACCGGTCTTCCTCCAACATATTACGGACTCCATTCAAGTGGCCTTCAATGTAGGCCAAACGTTTCACTGCAGCAGAACGAATGTCGGGTGTCATGGCCTTCCTTCCTGGGTTAATGAATTTCGGTGATATACCCATACCCTATGGGTCAGGGTATGTTGACATGTATTGCTCAAGGAGTCAATGAGCGCTTGGCACAGTTCATTTTTTAACCACTATGAAGCCTTTTAGGCCAGTAAGTACTTGCATGAAGCGTTCTCGAGACTTCGAGTGTTTCTGGCAGAAGGTACAGCTGTTGAATATAGCTGTTAGGGGTAGGACTTTTGAGGCATTCATGGATTTGTTGTCGGTGTAGCGAACATGGTTCTAGTCGTTTTTGTTTTCTCTAGGTATGTTCTGTTCGGATCTTAGCCTAATACCACTAATTTACATAGCAACTGTTGGTATCTTTGTCGGTGTAGGGTCTAGACCAAATTGTCGTATCGCTCTAAAGAACTAGACCACATCGGTGATCTTCAACAAGAGAAGTGAATGGAAGGGAAGAGGGCTTGCATGGGTGTGTGGTTTGTCCTTTGCATAGTAAAACTCTCAAGCATTCGATAAGTATGAAAGTCACAAAGGAGGCGCTTGAGATGGGCCAATTTCTTAGAGATGAACAAGGGGCAGCAGCAATAGAGTATTCGCTGTTGATCACTCTCATTGGGCTCGTGATGGCAGGTGGACTTCATCTGATCGGTCTGCATTTGGTTGATGCTTTTTCTTCGGTTCTGGGAGGATTAACACCATTGCAAGTGATTGAAAGTAAGCAAAACTCTCGTGTTTAGAGAGTAATTTAAAGGCGACCTTCAACAATCACATTTTTATTGATCAATGTAGGAAATAGACAGCTTTTAGAGTTTTAGGTTGCTACCGACCCACCTCGATAATCCACAGTCTCCTTGAGCGATGCTTAAGTCCTGAACTTCCGGAACCGAAAAGCACATGAAAACGTGGGGAATTTCTTTATGTTGTTACGATTGCTTGGATGTATCATGCTATTGTCGGCCTGGGGCTGTGAATCCCTCTCGGTGAATCACCAGAGCTCTGAGGCTACTCAATTAGGGCAACCAAGCCCGACATTAACTTCTCTTACTGCGCCTCCTACTTTAGAGCCTTCACACCTCTCAGAACGTATGGTTATACCCGGGGATGTAGAAGAGGCTGTCTCTACTTTGCATTCAGAGGCAGAGCCGTTCCCCACGATCTATTTTCCTTTTAATAGCTGGGAAATTACACCCGAAGTCAAGGATCGTTTGGATGCCACAGCAAAATGGATGACACATTTTTCACGCTATGAGCTGACGATTGAGGGACATGCAGACGTTCGAGGGAGTGAGAGTTATAACATGGTCCTGGGTGTCAAGAGAGCGACAGCTGTAAAAGAGTACTTGGCTACTCTCGGCATTCCCCGAACACGGGTGCGTATTATATCTTTTGGAAATCTGCTTGTTCTTTGTGATGTTGATGATGAGAATCGCTGCCATCAATTTAATCGACGAGCTGATTTGCTGCTGGAATAATCTACATTTCCTTCTTTGATGACTTTTGCTCTTAAAAGTCTTCAGCTCAAAATTGACTGATTGAGTCCGCCAGTATCCGGTAGCCTTGTAAAGGCCGTCTTCTTCTCAATACCCGTTTTTCTCTATTGCCTTTCCTCCAAGTAGGGCCTTTTTCGTGTCTCCGTTGAAATACATTGCCATTTTCGAGGCATGTTGGCAGGCATGACATCGTTGCCGCAATGATCTCCATCTCTCCTTGTTGATAAAACATTCCCTCAATATGCCCCAATTGGTGTAGTTCAAGTAGGAAGCCTCAAGAGATTGAAACCAGCACGGTCATGCCGAAAATATTGACAACGCTACGGCGAAATATTACTTGCAAGAGACTTGCAATAATGGTTATGCTGATATTCTTGAGAGTTGCTGAGTGAAGGAAAATTCAATGTTAGAGACGATTATTAGTCAAGGGTTGAAGGCGACGGGGCGGAGGATGACTCGCACGAGAAAGGCTGTGTTGTCTCTCCTTGAACGCACGCATGAGCCATTGAGTGCTTCTGAGATTTTCGCACAATTACAGGAAGACCAGGTGACGATTGATTTGGTGACGGTGTATCGAACGGTTAATGTCTTGAAAGATCTCGGTCTTGTTGCTCAATTGGACCTTCATCATGAAGGCCAATCACGGTATGAATTGAAAGAGGGACGCAAACACCATCATCATATTCGGTGCCAGGTGTGCGGGAAAATTGTGGATTTACTCTTATGCCCCTTAAAGAAATTGACGAAGCTGATTGAAGAGCGTACGAAATTTGTGGTGGGTGATCATATCTTGGAATTTACGGGGTTTTGTCCTCAATGCCAATAATCGAAGAACCTCAGCGAATGAGTGCGTTTGGTCCCAAGCTCTCTAAAGCGGGATCTATTGCTTCCCTCATTTGTGCTGTGCATTGTGCGGTGACGCCCTTGGCGTTATTGGCACTTCCTGTTATTGCGGCTCATTCTTGGGATGGCTTGGATGGAATCTTAGGCGTGTTTTTGACACAGACAACTGAGTGGGTGTTCGTTGGCGTGATCGCACTCTTGGCAGGGTTTGGCTTGTTGGCCACATATCCGCGTCATCGGGATGTCCGTCCAGCAGTGCTGACTGTTCTCGGTCTTATTGTCTTAATCGTTTCTCATCTTTGGGTAGAGCCGGCGAGTGGAACGGAAATTTTTCTCGATGTGCTTGGGGCGTCGTTAATTGCGTGGGCAGGTTTTTGGAATCGCCGTCTTTGTCATCATCTCGGCTGCCATACCCATGAGCATGCTGACGACGCAACACCGTCTAAAATAGAACCCATTCCGGATCTTTCTTCAAATCCATAAATTGGGAAAAACCACAAGTCAGCATTCTTCTCAAAGAGTCGTAGTCCTATTAACCAGCAATGGTACTTGTATTGGTTGATTTATCTAAGGACTCTGCCAATTCATCAAGGAGATGCTCTGTATCTTCCCATCCGATGCAGGCATCGGTAATTGACACCCCCCGTTCCAACGATTTCCCGGCTTCCCATTTCTGATTGCCAGGTTTAAGGTTGCTTTCGATCAATAGGCCCATGATGGCCTGTTGTCCCTCAATGAATTGCTTGACAACTGATCGAGCAACTGGGACCTGCCGTGTGTGGTCTTTTTCGGAATTCCCATGGGAACAATCAACCATGACGGGACGGCTGATGTCTTCTTTGGCAAGACAACGGACAGCTTCCGAAATGTCTTCAGGATTGTAATTGACGCGTCCGCCTCCACCGCGAAGAACGATGTGCCGTTCGGGATTTCCATTGGTTTTAATGATAGAGGTGAGACCATCAGCATTCACCCCAATGAAGCTTTGGGGGTGCCGAGCCGCAATCATGGCGTTGAGTGCAACTTGGAGTCCTCCGTCCGTCCCATTTTTTAACCCGACAGGCATAGAGAGGCCACTCGCCATTTCTCGATGAGTCTGGCTTTCAGTGGTACGTGCACCAATGGCTGACCAGCTAATCAGATCTGAAATATACTGTGGCGTGACGGGATCAAGAAACTCTGTGGCACAGGGCATTCCCAATTGATTGATTTTCAGTAAGATTGAACGGGCTAATTCAAATCCAGCACCGATGTCACACGATCCATCTAGAGTGGGATCATTGATCAGGCCTTTCCATCCCACGGTCGTGCGCGGTTTTTCAAAATACGTTCGTGATATCACGAGGAGATGCTCTTGCACTCGATCAGCTACGCGCTTGAGCTGTTCGGCATATTCGATGGCAGCTTCCGGATCATGAATGGAACAGGGGCCAATGATGACGACGAGACGATGGATGTCGTCACCACGAAGGATGCTTCTGATGGCTTGTCGCGCCTTCAGCACCATTTGGCCGGTTTCTTTTGGTAGGGGGAGTATTTCCTGCATGTCTTTGGGGGCAGGAAGCGGGGTGATTTCAATAATATTTTGGTTGTTAATGCGCTCAGGCATGAGACACGTCCTCGGTAAATGGCACGATCTAGAAATCAGATTCCATGCCAAACAGTACAGCGAAAATTCAAGGAATAGTGGTGTTTATTGTAATCAGAAGTCTCCTAAGCAGGCAACTGGCTAGTGCACCGCAGGCGTGGGCGACGAAAAGAGGCTTCACCTCATGATTCTCGTCGAAAGAATGAGGAACACAGTAGGGCCGAAACTGAGAGCCTTGGATAGGACTGAATCTCGAGAAAAACACAATGAGGCAACATGGAAGTGTTCAGAATGTACGACTGAGGTTGATGGCAGGGTGTCGGATAAAGTCGGGTTAGGCCCTGGTATTGACGAGTTTAGCTTGTTGAGAGGTAAACCATCGAAATACATCTTGTCTGGAAATATCGTGCTCGGATTCAAAGATGAATTGTATGCCCACCATGAGGTTCTGTGTGGGATGTACTGACTCGATTGATCCGTGGAATTTTGACTGGTGATTACAGCCAGGCAATCGGCAACTGAGGTAGAGATGGAGGGAAGACACTTTTGGCCAGGCCTGCGGGTCGATGCTGAATTGACATCCGGCTGGTGAGAGATTGATCAGTTGTACAGGAAGCACGGCGAGAATCTCACCATTTCTTCTCAGAGGACGAACGGCTCCTGGAAGGTCGACTGTCAGACGTGGAAATGAGCGCGGGGCTTGATGTGCGATATTGAGAGGAGCTTTTAACCGTATGGCAGGAGGACGTGTGAGGAATTCTTGAATCACGGTTTCAAACTCATAAATCTCTCCGTCAATGTATGAGCGACCCTTACATGTCAATCCTTTGGTGATTAATTCGAGCGGCTGATCGCTCGGTATCGCACAGAGAAGAGAATGATCTGGTCCTAATCCTAGAAGGGATGATTTAATTAATAGATTTTCTGGCTGAGATGAAATAGTTAACCAGAGAACATTTGAGCCCATAGCAGGGTAGTGAGAGGTCATACTCATCATTCTTTTGTCGGTTGTGGAGCTTCAGGTTACAAGGCTAAAAAGAAAGAAACAAGCCGTGCTCTAACCAACACGTACGAATCTCCAAAGATATACAGCAACTCCCCAAAAAAACTAGAATGTCGGGAATGAGTATGGACTAATTTTTCTGAAATGTTTTCAATATGATGTGATTCAGCGGATGATGGGGTAGGGATGAATTATGTTGAGAGGTCTTGAATAATTTTATCGGCGAGCTCTTGAGAAGAGACAGAATACGTCCCTGATTCTAAGGCGGCTTGGATCGGAGCGATTCGGTCTTTACGGACATCAGGAAGTTCGGCCATGGCTTCTGTGTATTTGTTGATTTCCTGGCCGGTCTGGGAGATAGATACGGTTTCTGATTGTTCAGGAGGCGTCGAGGGGGTGACTTTATTCCTGTCCTGTTTAGAAGCGGGGAGGGCCGCTTGAGACAGCGCGGCTTTAGTAGGTAGGGATGGGGTCGAAGAAAGCGGGTCCATTTGGTGTGACTCGTTTATATTGTGAAAAGAAATCATAATGTAAGCAGCAATAAGAATCAAATTGATCACGTATTCCGACTCGAGTGGAAAGTGGTTTTGACGGGCACAAAAAAGGATGTCATATGGAATATGTTGTCTCGACACGAATAGAAAAGCTGGAGACTATTGATCCTGGGGAAATTCGGCGTGTGCAATTGGTCTTGCCCGATCATATAGAAATTGAGGGAAAGCCGTATCCTCTACACGACGAGATGCGGCCCGGCACGGCTTTTTTGGCAAAGCCTTGGGGACAGAGGACGGAAAAGTTTCGGCGGCGAATGTATACCAGGTCGAATTCGTCCTGCAATGAAACCGGAGTACTCGAGACATTTATTAATGATACGCATCGGCCTCAAGCCGATACCTCCGTGTGGTGGCAGTCAGAAGTGGCTGATCAATGGCAGACGACCGGAGAACTGATTGATGTCCGTGTGACGGTTGATGCGATTCGAGGAGTCGCAACTGTTTATGAAAATACGGCAGTCTGTAAGGAGGCGAATCTGCGTTTAGAACCTGATGGCGAGTGGGAAGGCCGACAGTTTGTCTGCTTGGCTTTTGGCACTGGCGTGACCCCGTTCCTTTCGTATATCCACTATATGGCGCATCAGGAATGGGAAAAGGATCGCAAGGAACAACGTGGGCATATGACCTTGATTGCAAGCGTGCGGCATGAACAACAATTGATGTGGCATCAGGAGCTGGTCAAGTTGGCACAACGATTCCCGCAGTATTTTCGATATGTGCCGGTTCTAACACGTTCATGGTCAACTGATTGGTCTTCTCCCAAGGGGCGAATCGTACGAGCCACGGTGCTGCCATCTGGAGAAGAGCAGATTGATGTGGCACCATTACTCGAAATCGTCCCTGATCTTTCGAAAGCCGATCTTCGATTGTGCGGCAGTGTCGCTGCATGCCGTCAATTGCAGAAAGGGCTAGGGGATCGGGATATTAATCCGGCCAGCGTAAGGGCGGAGTCATGGTAAGTGGAAACGTCTGCTGATGTAAAAAAAAGAGTTTGTACACGAAGTCTTACTGAGGTTTTGTTCTAGTGATGGTTTCTGGAATAGTGACTTTTGGACGCTTCAGCATACGAATCACCGGTCGTCCTATAAAGGAATAATGACCACAAATCATGCAATGTAAGCTGAGAGTGATCAAGAGTTCTTGCTCCAATTGTTCCAAGGTTACGGTGCGGGAGCCGCAGCGTGAACAGCGAGGGTGTGCATCAGCTTGTGTAGATTTTGTGGTTGCTTTCTTTGCGGCATCTTTGCGGGGGCGTCCTCGCTTAGCCGGTGCTTTTTCAAGTTTTTTCATGAGAGGGTCCTTGGTCAAGGTTCATACAATCGTTGTACTCTGACATAGTCAAATTTTATGCCAGTTCAAAGATGCATGAATCAACAGAGATCTCTACTAAAATCCCGTTATCTTCACCACATGAGCTGCAGGGATAGGTAATTTTTACCACACGTACCCGGTCGAAATGTTGAGGTACCGTGGCTATCGTGTTGTCAGGGGACGATTGGAGATGAGGCAGAATGGGCCAAAATGGCATCAGCTCGGGCTAAGAGATTGGCGGCTTCGGTAGGTCGTTTGGCTTCTTTCAATAAGCGAGCGTATCGCTGGAGGATGGCGACAACATCTGGATGGTTGGGGCCGCTGATGTCTTCTTTGAGATGGAGGGCTCGTTCATACTGCATAGCGGCTTTATCATATTCTTTGCGATCATGATAAAAATTAGCCAAACTATAGAGGCTACTCAAGAGCAGCGGATGACCCTTCCCTAACTCCTCGGCGTTTTTGATCGTAGACAATAACTGTTGTTCAACGAGAAGTGGTTGAGTTGCCGTCTCACGATGGCCTTGATGATTCTCCTGGATGAAATGGGTACAGGCGAAGAATTGGACTAAGAGCAGAAGCAGGATTCCATAGATGAGCATTTTTTCAAATGGAAGGCCAATCGTTGTCATGTTTGATGCCGTATAACGAGGTAACATAAATTCTGTGGGTTCAATGATTTTTATGGACGATAAATCAATCTATATTGGTCAGTTTGATTATAGCTGATTCTGTTTTCTTTTTTTCAGGCGTGCACCACGTCTATTGTAAAGGGGTTTCTCATGCCAATCATTTGGTGCGCGATTTCTGCGCATGGCTTGGGTCATGCGGCGCAAATCATTCCTGTGCTCAATGCCCTAGGGGCGGTGGTTGATGATGTGCATGTGATCCTTCGGACCACTGTTCCGTCATCTATTTTCCAAGAAAATTTGAAAATAAGTTGGGAGTTGCAGCCCGTGCAACAGGATATCGGGTGTCTTCAACGAGGTCCACTCGAAATTGATATTGAGGGAACATGGGCGGCGTATCAAGCGTTTCATAAGAGGTGGGATGAACGAGTGAGTCAAGAATCCCAAGCCATGCTTCATGCAAAGGTGGATTTGGTCATCTCAAATATTTCCTATCTGGCCATTGCGAGCGCGTTTCATGGGCAGTGCTCTGCGGTCGCCATTGCCTCGTTGTCCTGGGATCAAGTTCTGAAGCCGTTTCTGCAACCGTTAAGATCTGAACATCAGTCAATCTATGAGCATATTCGGCAAGAGTATGCTAAGGCCGATTGTCTCATTCGGCTTCATCCAGGGATTGATATGCCTGCGTTTTCATCGGTCATTGATACTGGTCCTTCGTTTCCTCTGGCCGAGGTTTCGTTCCAGGATGTGCGGAAAATTTTGGGAATAGCGACTGCTGACAAGCTCGTGCTCATCGCATTTGGTGGTATCCCGCTGACAGCACTTCCATTGGAACAGATGGAAGATTGTCAGGGTTATCACTTTCTTGTGGGAGGGATTTCGTTGAAATCGTCAAGGGGGCGAATTCACGCTATTGAAAAAATTACATTGCCTTTCAAGGAAATAATGAAGCAAGCAGATGTCGTGATGACGAAACCAGGATATGCGACAATCACCAGTGCTGTGCATTATGGCATCCCTGTGGTATACGTGCGGCGCAAAAATTTTGCGGATGAATCATCCTTGGTAGATTATGTGCATCAGTATGGACGTGCCGTAGAACTGACACGTGACGATTTTGAATCTGGTGAGTGGGAAAAGGCTTTGCACGAGGTGTTGACCTTGCCAACTCCTCTTGAACTTCCTCCTAAGCCGGAGCTGGAAGCTGCGGTTGATGTATTGAAAGACTATCTCTAAATAGAAACAAAAAAGATAACACCTCTTCCTATGTGCTTCCTGGAACGGAAGATGGATACGGGACGACTGAGGTCGCCTGAAGAACATTAAACACGGTGGTGCCAGCTCTATCTTGCTCTTTCCAAAAGATACCACTCACCTCGACTGAACGATGGACGATGATGGGTGGCGCACCAAGAGTGCGATTGTGCCGACCATACACGATTATTGAATGAGTTCCTTGAGCAAGTCGAAAAACAAAATCAAGATTCAGCTCAGTTTCATCCAAGTGAAGTTCTGGTTGTGTGATATGACCTAGAACTGATATCAGTTGTTGATGATAGTCTCCGCTCTGCGTGAGAAGATCAGGAATAGAGACCTGCTGGGGCGGTGTGCTAAACGCTCCTAGCTGTGGATATGGGTGATTGGAAGCTGAAGTCGGTGACGGTTTTTCATGTTTAAGACGTTTAACGAACGAGAAGGATTGGTCATTCGATAGCCAACTGGATGACAGGAGGAATACGATTCCGATTAATGAGAAAATATAGCGGAAGAAGGAATTCATGGCGGTGTTTGGTAGTGAGTTGTCTTTGCCAGGATAGACAAGCAGGCATGAGCTCTTCTTACAGTCTATCAGCTTGTCATTGGCACTTGGTTCAACCTGTAAGGAACAGATAAATGGCCACTCTGAACTATTATGCGGTTCTTGAAGTCTCTCTTCAAGCCACGCAAGACGAGATTAAGAAGTCGTATCGTAAATTGGCTCTCCAATATCACCCTGACCGAAATCAGGGGAACCGTGAAGCGGAACAGAAAATTCGCGAAGTCAACGTGGCGTATGAAATTCTTGGAGATCCTGATGCACGGAAAGCCTATGATCGATTACGCTTGGGACATGTGGGCCCGTCGGTGTCTCGGCAAGAAGAGGAAGTGGATGAGTCCCCATCTGCTGGGGTGGTTTTGCAGCGTATGGAAGGGACACTCTGCGAAGAAGCGCGGAAGCAATTGTTTAAGGTGATGATGAAAGATACGGGAAGAATCAAAGAGGAGTTGAGTCGAATTCGTGAGCGAGTCATTGAAGTGCAAGGGTATGATACGTTCCTTGACAAAATTGTCACCCAGTGCGGAGAAGAAGGTCTCAAAGACCTGGTTACGGATGATCTCTACCAACTTCGTGAACGCCTCGTTGATATCGCGGTAGAGATGGTCTGCTCCGAAGTCCCAGGCACGTTTCAAGGATCAGAGGCAACTGATCAGTTACGACGAACGTTACATAAGGCGTATCATGAAGGGTGGGTGCAAGGATATGCCCAAGCCTGTGAGCTACTGTACGAACGACGGTAATCTCATTCGAGTGTGAACGTGAAAGTTGAAGTCGTGCGCTGAGACGATGAATCGAAGCGGCCGGCAAGTTGCTGGTGGAGACTCCCCTGTTCAAGAGGAGACTCCACGAGACTTATTTATCGAATGGTGAAGGCGACTCTTGGAACGTATTGTTGTTTGATGATTGGGAATCAGAGACGGAAAGCGCTTGAGCCTCTCGTGACAACGTCACTTGATCTTGGACTCTAGAAGGGCTTAGTGATGCGGACTGATTTTTGGCGCTGTCCGAGGCAGCTTGGCTTGCTTTTGCATCTGAGACTTCTTTGCGAGGTTCTACACTAGATGAGAGGGCTAATGGAGATGGCAATGTGTCTAAGCCTGTGACCGTCATGGTGTCGACTCCTTCCAAAATGAATTGGTGTAAAGTTTTCCCCTTGTGCCCTTATCGGTGATCAGACCTAATGCTTGCTGCCCCAGGTCATGAGATTTCACAAGCGTCATCAATTGGAACATATTGACGCAGAAGTGAGAGGAATCTGCAGTACGAATGTACGTGACTGATGGGAAATTGTTCTCTCGCACTATTACTCAAGATGGCTTCTTACTAACGATTTCTGTGTGTCTATCTTCATGCCCCCCGACCAGAAGAACATGCAATGATTACAGAATTTCTTGTCATGGCTGGAGAAACCCCCAAGCGCCTTGATGCATTTTTAGTCAATCATGAGCGAGGGGTTTCCCGGTCGAGATTGCAACGACTCATTATGGCGGGTCGTATTCGAGTCAATACACTCGTCACAAAACCCGGTCAGAAGATTAAGCCTGGTGATCGAATTACGATGGATTCCCCGGAGCCTGGACCCATCATGGTGAATGATCGTGTGGTTCCGCTCGAGATTCTCTTTGAAGATGAATCGTTGTTGGTCGTGAATAAACCTGCTGGAGTGGTGGTTCATCCCACTTCGGGAAATTGGCATGGGACTCTTTTGAATGGTCTCTTAGCGCATCTTCAAGCCAATGGAAGCGGGAAGGCGAATGGGGAGCCAGGGTTAGTGCATCGCCTGGACAAAGAGACATCCGGGGTCATGGTCGTTGCGAAAACTGAACAGGCTCATAGAACCCTGTGTTCACAATTTGAGAAACAAGCCATAACCAGGACCTATGAGGCCTTGGTGTACGGGAGGCTGACAAGTGACCATGGCACGATCGAAGTTGCTATTGGGCGTGATTCGATTGATGGAAAGAAAGTTTCCATCAATACAACCAAGGCTCAAACGGCCGTCACAGAATTTACAGTTGTTCAGCAATTTGGAGTGCGGGCTTCGCGTGTGGAATTGGTTCCACGTACTGGACGGCAACATCAACTTCGAGTGCATTTAGCATCGCTGGGATGTCCTATTATTGGAGATCCTATCTATAGTACTCAGGAGGCTGATCATCTTTCGGAGGTCACCATTCCAATGATGATGTTGCATGCCACACGTATAGGGTTTCAACATCCGATGACGAAAACATTCCAGGAATACACCGCTGAATTTTCATCCGATATGCAAAGGATTTTTCAAGATCTACAAAATGAATATTCTGGGTAAGGAGTATATTTTATGCTTGCTGGTGCTTTGTTCTGTGATGAAGGGATCAGGAAAGGTTATACCTCATGAGCTTCATGAGAATGGCACATGTTCTCTGTTTGCTTGGACAGCATGGTGAGTTGCGCGTGCGATTGATACCCCAATGCGAACTCAGTCATAACCAAACACGTGAGGCCAAACGGCAAATAGCCAGCGTATCCTAAGATGGGCATTTCAAATATTTTGAATGCATGGACATAGGGAATAGTGTATTTCCAATGAACAAAGCTATAGACATTCCAGCACTCCCACCATAATCCACACACTAATGCGGCTAGAGCAGAAAGAATAATTGGACGCCAATCTCCTTGCGCTAAGCTGCGGAAACCTGTGTAGTCGTTCCCAATACATTGACTTCCCAAAAGAAGGCATAACGGGCAAACCCAGAGGATGGGGAAAAGAAGCATCGGCCAAATGCCGATCAATCCGAGTCCAATACTGCCCAAAGCAAGGAGAAGCCAGCTAGTCTTGAGGTTGGTGATCCAATGGAATGTATGCCAAGTGGCAAACGGCTGTGTAAGCCGAGGAAACGTTGCGAGCCATTCATAGGTGCTGAGTACAGCAGGAAGCACAGTAGAGAATGAGAGGGAGGTATAGAAGAAATATTGAAGCCACGCTGTTTCTGGAATATTCTCATAATGCCAATTGTTCACAAATTGATTGAGATATTCGAAGGTCCACCAAAATCCCGCGCTGAGCAAAAATAGTTTCCCAATGAGGCAGGGGCGATGGAGAAGAAGGCACTGTCTAGATCGTTGATATGTGAGCGCATTAAGCAGCACGATGTACCCAAGCCAGAGAAGAGGAAACGTATGAACTTGCCATGGGCTAAACCAGTCAAACCGAGTCCAGGCTAAGATCCAAGAAATAACAATCCAGTTAATGGCTATCCATCCCCACCATGGAAAGGTCGTCGTGCAGAGGCGTTCATGTTTAGATCTAAAGGTGCGCTGGAAAAATCGGTAAACGACAGGCGCCAGTGTGGTCCCAAGCAGCACAGCCAACATTCCCCAGGCATGCCAAGAAAATGATGTGATGCTGGGCTTTGTTGAGATAGGGAAAAGGGCTAAGTGAGGTGGAAGCGAATATCCTGTTAGCAGTAGTCCAAAGAGCGGGAGGACAAGAAGTACGATCAGAAGAAGACAGAGGCTGCTCAGTTGACGCATAGAAGTCCATGTAAACCGCGTGTATGCTTCTCTATCCTTTAAATGACTATGTTCTTTCTTGGTTGCACTTCCAGCAGGAGGTAAATTCTTTTTGATGAACCTCGCGACAATTGCCGCAAATCCATGAGCTGGTCTCCAGTGGTTGAGCTTCTTCCCAGTCTTTCAGCAGGGTTTTAGCCTGTTCAAGATCTTCATCTTGAAGTACCCACAATTCAGGAAACACTTCCACGAACGGGACTTCTCCGCCAAGCATGGCCGAGCGCTGGTTTTTGATCATGCAAGGAATTTCAGCTTGATCCATCAATTCCTTCCGGGATTCCACATCGATCAGACTTTGAGACACATACAATTTTTTCATGATTCAAGAAGGCTTCTCTGAATGTTGAAGGATGATGCAAAGTAGAACAAAGATGTATGATCTAACGCATCATGTCTAATGAATAAAGTGTGTGACGACGTTCTAGCGAAATTTATTATGCCACATTTTTGGTTGTGATTGCTTTTTGCCGAACATGACTGCAACTGTCTGAAATGCCAGCGGGTTGGAAGTCATCAGGGAGGATTCAATCAAAGAAGGCGAAGCGGCTGTGTACGATACACACGAAAGTAAGATTGAGCGTTGGATTCGTGGGTGTTATGCTCGTTTTCGACGGAAGAGAAGGGACAATGAATGTACATTGCGCGATACTCTGTTCGCTTTTCCTTCAAGATTGGCGGAGACTCAGAAAAGAATGGTTATACAAAGCAGAAAGAATAAAATGTTGAAGTGTCTGATATGTTTTTGGACCATACGTCTGCTGAATATTTCTCTCACACTGTACAGACCCACCCGAGTGGCAATCGTGATTATTATTTCGATGTTCATAAGTCTATTCTTGGGAATCGGAGACGTCGTTCGTGCGCAGCAACCCGTTCTTTCGATCAACGATCAACCGACGATTCAAGTGATCGTCAAAGCTTCGACATGGAAAACACGAGGTCGTCTTCTCTATGACATAGAAGGCTCGATTTTGAAGAAACTTTCTTTGGAAGGTTTTCAGGCCATTCATGATCCAGGGAAACCGCATCAGTACCAACTCGTGGTGCAATACGAAGAAGAGCGAGGAGAGGAGTATGGAGTACAGCTATGGGGAACAACGATCAATGCGACCTTTTTTTTGCGTGGCGAGGGAATGCACGAGCCTATAAGCTGGGAGATTCACGAAACCTCCACTAATATGGTCTCTGGACCCGCGCCCTACTTGGATGCCTTATTGAAATTTGAAACTCATCCTCATTACTTTTTTCTGGGTGCCATGTTGGAACGAATGACCAAGGGTGTGAGCTCACAACCAGATGCGTTGAGGCAGGCAGTGACAGTATTTGTCTCGTTGGTCTATCCCACGATTGATGGGTCCATTCCTCAAGATGGTGTTCGTATTGAAGACCATTTTATGGATAATTCAGGACGTGTCTATCAAGAAGTTGCCTTGCAGCGAGCGTTGGATGAGTTGGTGCATCAGGAGATTTCAGATGAACAGGTATTCCCCATTGCCGAACGTCTGTTGGAATCGACGGACCCATATTCTCGAGTACGCGCAGTGAATATTCTTGGAAGAATGGAGAATAATGCCATTCTCGAGAAGATTCACAAATTAGCGAAAGATGATCCCCACCATGCCGTCCGCAAAGCCGCCCAGCAATTTTTTGCCCCTTTAAGTTTTCTTCAATAGAGGAATAGGGTGTCGGTCGTAGAGGGCCAGACCAGAATCGTTATTAGTGTCTGTCCAAATATTCATTAGTATCCCCAGTAATCGTTATTGGGGATTCATCCTGTCTATCCTAAGACTCTCTGATCATCCTTACGGCGTGAGGAGCGTACACCTCGTTGTGGTGCCAATTGTGTTGTTGCCGGCATTAACGAGATACCCCTCACAGTCGTTGATGGTATTGTTGCTGACGGTGGTATTCGATAGTCGTACCTCTGGGGCGTCCATTCCGGGGAGGAGGTCACCGAGACTTAGGAATTTATAAATGCCCCCTCCACCGCCTGTGGCCGTATTGTTTTCCACCGTGGTGTCGGTCAATGTCACATCGGCTCCACCCGTACTGAGGCCACCGCCAAAGTTGGCCGTATTACGCGTGAATTGGGTATTGGCCTCAATCGTGACGGTTCCCTCTTGGGCCTGCAACCCGCCACCTAAGCCTTCAGAAATATTATCCATGACCATGGTGTTGCGCAGGGTCAGTGTCCCGCCAAGATGGCTAATGCCACCTCCACTGCCGTTGGATTGATTGTTCATCACTATACTATCCTCTATCGTCATTGAGCCTTGGGCATTACGCAGACCACCGCCGGTCGAACCTGAAATCACGCCTCCTTGAATGGTGAGACCTCGCAGGGTCACGCGGGGGCTGTTTCCTGGAGGGATATCAAAGACGCGATCCAGCAGATCCTTGTCGGCAATAATGATCACGTCCGCGGCATTGCCGGTGCTGCTTTCTATGACCACATCACCCGTGATATCCAAATCGCCGGTTGCCGCCGCTTCCTCATTGGCGCCGGCTAGGGTTAGGGGATATGTACCAGGGGGGAGCGTAATGGTCTGTTCGCCAGCCAACGCATTGGCTTCCTGAATAGCAGCGCGAAGCGTACAGACATTCGTCCCAATATCACAGATGCCGTCGCCCGGCGTGATATCCGAAGCATCGGGGGCAATGGCAGGGTCAGTGACGGTAATCTCATTACCTGACGACACCACGAGTGCGACCGTACTGCCAAATGGAACTGGCCCTGGGCCGGGGTCTTGGCTAATCACATTTCCGGAAGCTACGGTCGGACTGATGACCTGAGTGAGGGCATTCACACTTAAACCATTGAGGCCATTGATCGCAGCGGTGGCCGCGGCTTGAGACTGCCCGACGATATTGGGGATGGTGACTAGGGGGACGCCGGAGGAGATCACCAGGGCGACGGTGCTGCCCGTGGGGACTTGGCCGGGCGTGGGGTTTTGGCGAAGGACCGTGCCGGCAGGTGACAGACTCGTTTCCTGGGTGATAGCACCGACAATCAAGCCCACGACGCCGTTAAGGGTGGTGGTGGCCGCGGCCTGGGTCTGCCCGACGACATTCGGGACAGTAACAGTGGTGATATTAAAGGTGGCAGTGCAACTCTTGTCGGCATTCATGCGGACGGCGTCGGCGGTACATTCGGCCGCATGGGGCCCACTCCAGCCGTCGAAGCGGGAGCCAGTGGCTGCGGTGGCGGAGACCGTGGCGGTGGCGTCAAAATCATAGGAGCCCGCACCTGTGACGGCGCCGGTCCCGTTGCCGGCGGTGA
>JAJDBS010000163.1 GCA_029261235.1 Nitrospirales bacterium | reverse complement strand
CACACCATTACGCACAAACGACCGCACGCGACAGGCATGCGTGTCATTGGGTGAACAGACCCAAGTGAATGAGCTGTCATACCGATATTGATCGTGATAGACCCGCTCCCATGAGCGATCTGGGTATTCCCCGAGAGGATTTCCCACTTCGATGACGGGTTGCAAAGCAGTCAAAGCCAACGCTTTGTCCGCTAAGGCTACGGCCGCCACGGTCCCCGCGGAGACCTTTAAAAACTGCCGTCTAGAAAGAAACATTGAGACTACCTCCTTTTAAGAATTTCTCATATGGAGAACAAATAAAAGAACCTTCCCCGCGACAGGTCCCCACCCGTCGCTCGTTACTCAACCTCCCTCCATCCATTGAAGGACCGTAAAAATGTGAAATTTATAAAAACAACACACATATATTTCTTAGAAAAATGATTCCGCAAAGAACATTTGCAATACATATTCCGATCAGCTTCTTAGTAAAAAAAAATGTCCATGTCATTGATATTTAATATGAAATACACGATGTTCTTATATTTTCTTTCAGGTAGGAAAAATGATCCATATTGAAAATTCAATGGCACATCGCGGCAATGCGCGAAATTTCAATGGCTAGAAATTATATGAAGGGGTCAGACTCGACTATATGCGATGCTATTTGCTACGATTCTCTTCGCAATTTCCTATGATAGACCTATTGTATATACCTAATAACAAACACCTACAAAAATTTAATCTTAGCAGCTGACGACAATGTTCAAAAAATCCTCAAGCAAAACCGCAGCCACGCTGAAGCATTTGAGCGAATTACCAGTCCGGAATTATGAGAAAACGGTGAGAACGCAACTGATGGATTGTTTCAACATCCCAACTAGACAAAGGATCAACGATGGCAAGACTCCCTAGGTTTTTTGTCCCTGGCATTCCCCTCCACGTCATTCAACGAGGAAACAACCGCGGAACGCTGTTCCATCAAATCAACGATTATAATGTGTATAAAGACTGGCTCAGGGAGGCCGCGCAAACTCATGGATGTGCCATTCACGCCTACGTGCTGATGAGCAACCATGTGCATCTCTTAGTCACACCGAGCCATGAGGAGAGTTTGCCAAAAACGTTTCAGTCGCTAGGTCGCCGATATGTCCAGTATTTCAATGCCACTCATGATCGGACGGGAACGCTTTGGGAAGGACGCTACAGAGCCACACTGATTGAAAGTGAGTCCTATCTATTAATGTGTAGCCGATATGTCGAACTCAATCCGGTGCGTGCCGAAATGGTGCGACATCCTCGCGAATATGGATGGTCCAGCTATCACTACCATGCTGAGGGAAAATCAGATCCACTCTTGACACCCCATAGCATATACCAACGATTGGGAGGGACGGCGGCGACGCGACAACAAGCCTATCGAGCCCTCTTTCGACAGCAGTTGAGTGGCGAAACGCTCGAGGCCATCCGCGACGCCACCAATAAGGCCTGGGTCCTAGGGAGTGACAAGTTCAAAGACCGCGTCGCGAAAAAATTAGATCGACGTGTGGCACCATTACCGCGAGGCCGACCGTCACTAGAGCACGCTTGACACCCGCCGTGCGGTCATTTCCAACAAATATTCAAGACATGCTCTTGAATGTTGAGAGAAGTGTTCAGGTTTTCCTAAAGCGCTAACATTAAATCAGCTTCGCTCGTTCTAGAATACTTTCGTCGTCTTCTCGTGGTTCAATCATTTGTTCATTGGGCGTGTTGACTGGCAGTAGCTTCGGGGCGGTTCAACAAAATCCATCCAGCAAGGGCACAGACCATTTCAGGCGCGTAGCGTACTTTCAGTATGTGAGCACCGGAAATTGGCGACCTGCCTGCGCGAAGCCGCTCCGGCCGCTTGCGCGCCAAAGCTGGCTTCAGCGGCGAGCGTGAAGGCAGGGAACGCTGCTGATGGATTTTTTCAACAGACCCACTTTGAATGTTGGAAATGACGTTGAAGCGCTTTGCCCCAATATGAGTCAGGTGAAGCTCGCCAGGCCTGTTCGTGTAGCCATTGGAGACTGGCACGATCTCGAGCCAGGTAACTTAATTCCTTTTGGTCGAGCGCTTCTGGGCCTCGGTGAAAGCATTGCTTTCGGAGTTCCAGAATCATTTCTTGCTTCTTCCCTCCGCGATGGTCATGTCCCATGGCTTGATGGACTTGGTTCAGCATCGGATCCAAGATAGCTTGGACCGCGGCAGATGAAAATTCGGTCCGGGTATCGAGCAAGCGGCATGATCTGGCATTCAAATCATCCAACAATTGTGAGCCAAATCGTTCTTCCTGAACCTGAAAAATCCTCCAACGCTTCAGATGGTCACCAGGCCCCACTCGGCTGAGAAATACGGAAGTTGGTGCGGCAAAGACCAACGGTCCCGCGACGGGCAGGGACCAGTAAAAAAACATTTGATCGAGCCAGAAGGCAAATGCGCCCCAACATCCGGCAAGCAACGTTCCCGGGAATTGATGGAGGATGGCTGTCGACCAGCGGGTTTCATCTGTTCGATTCTGCCCGGCCCAGCGCAAGGTCATGTTGAAAAGAAATTCCAGCACATATCGGCTATGCGCTAGCATTCGAATAGGAGCCAACAGAGAGGACACGAGTATTTCTCCTAGGGCACTGAGAAGGAGATGAATGATTCCTCCATGATGGGTGATACGACGACAACGTATGACATCAACCACCGCCAAGAGTTTTGGCAGAAACAGGAGAAACACAGTACTACCCGCAAGACCGATTGCCCAGGCCGGATTCCATTCTGGCCAAACAGGAAACAAGCTATGGGGTTCGGGAAAGTAATCGATGGGAACAAGCACCAGTCGTGCCGCTTCGATCGTGGTCAAGATCAAAAAAGCCAACCATAGGGGTGAAGCCAGGTAGGACATTATCCCGTTCAAAAAAACCATTCGATGCGCCGGACGCAACCCAGGCTCAAAGAGCATCACCCAAAGATGCTGTAAATTACCCTTGGCCCAACGTTTATCACGATGCAGATCGTCCACGAGAGTAGGCGGAGATTCTTCATGACTGTTGATCAATTCTGGCTCTAACCAGACCTCATACCGACTCCGTCCCATCAATGCCGCTTCCACAAAATCATGGCTGAGGATTGAGCCATTGAAAAGCCCAGGTCCGCTCAGTCGCTTCAATCCGCAATGCTGCATAAAAGCTCGTGTGCGAATAATCGCGTTATGGCCCCAGTACACAGCCTCACCCAATTGGAGAGAGGCAAGCCCCGTGGTAAACAATGGGCCGTACACGTGATTGGCAAATTGCTGAACCCTCGCAAACATTGAACGAGCATTGACCAGAGTAGAATTGGCTTGAAGAATGCCTATTTTTGGCTCTACCTGCATGAGTTGCACCATCTTCACCAGCGTCGAACCACCCATGAGACTATCCGCATCGAGCACAACCATGTACTCATAGCTACGTCCCCAGCGGCGTAAGAAGTCGGCGATATTCCCGCTCTTATAATGTTGATTCAAAGTCCGACGTCGATAAAATAGATGGCCGTCTGCTCCCAGCTCCTGACACAGCTGATGCCATGCGGCTTGTTCAGCTAACCAGATACCTGGATCTCGGCTATCGGAAAGAATAAAAAAATCAAAATGATCGATCTGGCCGGTCTGCGCTAGAGATTGATACACCGCACGAATTCCGCCAAATGTTCGTTGAATGGGTTCATGGAAGATCGGCATGACTATGGCTGTCCGCGTCAGAGAGCGTTCATTCAATTCCTGAGGGGAGTGACGTCTCAGCAAGGAAAAACGATCCCCTCCCAAACACCGGATGACAAAGCCAAAAACCCCCATCCAAAATCCAACGGATATCCAGGCAAACAACACAAAAAAAACGATGATAATGCACAACTCAACGACATTGCCTCCGTGATAGGGCAAGACCGCCATCATATAAGTAGAAGCCATCACCGATTGAGCAAGAACGAGTATTGTGAGCAAGACGCGTCGAAGCCAAGCGGCTTTCCTCCACTCCACCTGCACATCCTCAGAGAGTGGATGTGGAATAGCGTCTAACGTGCTTTCAGTTATGCTCATTTTCCAAAACCCATGCTGCCGCGTGTTATGGGTGGCGCAGTCGTTGGGAGTAGTTCATTCTGCAGATCAAAATATTCATGGACTCTTGTCATCACAAAATGAAACGGATCTTCTTGCTCCGCAGAAAGCCCAGCCTCAACCAGCTTGAGAGCCTGCATAGTCACCTCACGGGTTAATTTAACCCCCATTGCTGATAGATAATTGCACACCCGCGAGAGGGTCTGTTCAGCAAGCGTTTGAGCCATTATTCTTTTTCGTTTACAAGAGTGCTGTCATTCGCCGGGACACGATAGGTCCACGTTTCCGTCAAGGTTGTGGTCTCGTTGTTTAGAAACGCCCGCAAATGAAGCGGTTGCCGAGGAGAAGGTCTGGCAAGAATCGACAAGCGCCACCCCTTAATCTGTTCATGATATTCCACAAAATGCTCGAGAATTTCCCCTCCATCTAAGGCCGTCACCTGGCCGGCAATGATTGCCTTGGAAGACAGTTTACTCAATGGACCTCCAGAAAAATCGATGATCAGCCGGTAGGCATTAGGCGCGTTTCCTCCCCCGATACGATTGCCATCTCCAATGAATGTATTCACCACCGTCCCCATTGGATTTTTCGAAATGCCAGCCTTTCCAAAACTCACATGGTACGCGAATGCCAAATCACTCTCAGGGGTCACAGGCGAGTGAGGTGCCCAAAACGCGACAATGTTGTCATTGGTCTCATCAGGTGTCGGTAATTGAACGAACACCACCTTCCCCTGACCCCATTTGCCTTGAGCGTCAACCCAAGCGCTGGGACGTTTTTCATATCGCGCCCCAAGATCTTCATAATTTGAAAATGCACTATCACGTTGCAACAAACCGAACCCTTGGATATTTTTGGTGCTAAAAAAATCCATTTCCAGGGTGCCAGGATTCAGCAAGGGTCGCCACATCCATTCATGAGTGCTGCCATCATGGATTTGCAATCCATCCGAATCATGAACCTCACGACGCCATTCACCGGTTGGTCGTGGCGTATTCTCTCCGTAAAAGAACATGCTCGTTAGAGGGGCGATACCCAGCGACTGAATATTTTTCCTAGGAAAAAGTTGCGTTTTGACTTTTATTTTCGTGGGGTTGCCTGGGAAAATAGTGAACTGATACGCCCCGCTGACACTCTTGCTATCTAAGAGCCCGTACACCACCATCTCTTTTGCATCTGGAGATGGGCGTACCAACCAGAACTCCGTAAAGGCTGGGAACTCTTCCCCACTGGGCAGGCCCGTATCAATAGCCAGGCCTCTCCCTGAAATACCAAATGCATTGTCTTTTCCTACGCCACGGAAATAACTGGCGCCAGCAAACACCATAAATTGGTTTTGCTCATTCTTGTGATTCAGAGGGAAGGTAAGCTTAAACCCCGCAAACCCCACATCTGCAGGCACCCGTTTGGCGACTTCTGGATCGGCAAAGACAAAATCGCTTTTCTTGAAAGCAAGAGCCTTTGGCCCTTCGGCATCAATGATATTGAGCGTGACTGGATGGGTATAAAATAAACCCGGGGCAAGGAACATGACTTGAAAATTCGATTGATTTTTTCGCCATAGGCTACGGTCAGGATTAAAGCGAATTCCCTGATACGCTTCATAGGACATCTCACGCATAAATTTTGAGACAGGCGGTGGGGCTTCATACGGGGCTTTACCTATCTCGCGAGCTTTCTGCACAACATCATCAAACGTAAAACTCGCGCCAGCATCCAGAGGGAGCAGCCATAACATGACGACCAGACCGGAAAACAATTTCATCATTCACAGCGCTCCTCAGGATAAAGACATATGACAAACAATCGTCCTTATGGGACATCGCAAAGCTTAAAAAATTATTGCGTTTTGATTCGAGGGGGAGAGGAACGTGAGTCGGCTATGAGGGGAAGATGCCCGACTATCTAAAATATGACCAATTCATCATTGTACTATACTGACCGACTGGCATGCGGCGGTCGTTGGTTAACAATGACCAGGGGGGAAATTCTGTGGAAGAGGTCATATCCTCATTCTTCCATATCCGACTAAACAGATTCGGGCTATTGAAGACCTCTCAAAGATAGCTCGTAAATGTTGCAGAAAATTGTGGTGAATAGCTGCTGGGAATGATCAAAAAAGTCACACAGCAAGACAGCAGCCGTTTTAGCGCGGAGCGTACTTCCAGTACGTGAGCATGGCAAAGGGGTAGAACGCCGCTGGTGAATATTTTCAACATTCCCAGATTTTGTGCAAAGACCATGCTGACATGGCCCATTCTTGAGAATCTCGAAGAAACCGGTCATTTTTCAGCTTGAGGCAACAGAAATGAAATTAGAAAGGGAATCTGAAGCAGATGGAAAGGTCAACCTACGTAGGTTCTCACCTACAGATCTATGGAGCATGATGATGTGGGAAGCCTACTAACCTCGCGCGCGCATATGATGAAACTAGTATCCGACAATCAAGAGGCTGCACCTTCAGGCGGCCGTTTGAGTTCTTCAAGTGTGACATGCTTGGGTAGAAGAACCGGAAAGACAACACCGATGGGATCACCCCGGTGAATCGTAATGGGTTCTTGTGAGGGAATCTCTAATTGCAATAAAAAGTTCGTCACAAAGGCATCATAATCAGGAAGAAACGCATAAAGATTAGGAGTCGTTTTATATTCCTGCGTTTTGATGCCTTCCCACACTGAATAGGGACGTTGAGACATATGATAAAAATGATTCGGGACATCCTTCATCATCATGCCCAATTGTTTGGGGTAATAAAACCGAATACCGCAACACAACTTGGGGAAGCCGCTATTAAGGATACTATCCACATACATCCCAGAATACGATTTATAGCCCAACAAACGTTCCTCCGGAAGAATCGGAGGTGATTGCCACTCAAACCCTTTGCCAGCGCGTCGAATCCTGCAATCAGCTGGAGAACGAATGAGCCAACCATACTGCCCCACAAACCGCACCGGGCCGCAATCATCTGGTATCACCTTATATCCAGAACCCGCCAGATTCCGCTGATCTTCTAGAGACATCCCAGTCATCATCGGTCGATGGGGATCAAAATCGAGCTTCAGTCGTTCAGGGGCAAACGCGGTCGAGTACTCTTTCTCCCAATACACCGTCCACTTGCTATCTGTGCTACCAGGAAGTTCGTTCATGAAGACCCTATGCTCATTGAGGCAATTCTCCTCGCTTGACCATCCACGCCACTTCCGCAACACGCTTGCCCAAAGCCATGGCCCCCGCCTTTTCCGTTTCATCGATACCAGGGCTTTCGCCTTCGGTCGTTGCCGATGCGCCAAAGGCTCCACCATCGCTCACGATGATCATTTGATTGCCCAACATGGCAGCCAACATCGTTAACATCGTCACTTCTTTCCCACTAGAGACTTGGCCTCCCGTGGCAAACGCTGCCCCCACCTTATTACGCATCTTGAATTCTGGGAACACACCAAACTCAAACTGCCACCGATCAAAAAATGTTTTCACCTCGCCTGACATATTTGACCAATACACCGGCGAGCCAACCACGAGAGCATCACTTCCAAACAACACATCCTTGGTCACGTCTTCTACCCGATGCAAAAGCACACGGGTGCCAAGAATCGCCCGAGCGCCCTCGGCAACACTTCGTGCCATAATTTCTGTATTGCCAGACAAGGAATGATAGGCCACCAAGACCTGAATGGTTTCAGATCGGGGTTGAACCTGCGCCGCAACCTGTGAACATCCGACACACAGAAAGAGGATCCCCAGAAGGAGACGCACAGCAGGTTGAGTAATCATCAAACGTTAGGAGAGACCAGAATGTAGGGAAAACTTACCGACCAATCAATCAAAAAATATTACTGCCGCCCAGTTTCCTCATCATATTGCTCTTCTACCGACACGTGAGTTAAGCCCCCTCGATGGTCACACACATGACATCGCACGCGAAATTCCTCTATCCATTTTTCTTGCACAAAATGTTTGCAACATTTAGGGCACGCAAACACGCCTTTCACATAATGCACTTGCTTCTTATACTTCATCACCAACCCCCTCTAAAAATAGAAAAAATAGCAGCGCGTAGCCTGCCATAGCCCTTTTCACAATTGCAACTCAATACGGAACCCTAAGCGAGAAGAAAAGAAAAATCATCGAACGGCCCCCAATTTCTTCGCCCCGAGGATCCTTAGGACAGGAAGTCAATTGAGTGGTACGAGAGAATTGCCAAGATAATTCATACCTTCCACTACGAGGATCTCATCTATTCAGACCAATTGAAGCCTTCGCCCAATAGAATGACACAAAATCTTTCAACAACGCCCGACCGGGACGTTGAAAGAGATGAGCGATAAGAAGACCTTTTATAACTCATAATTTTAGGGTATTATGAGTCATATAGAAAGATTCTATAACTCATGACATGGAATTGGCAAAAGAAAGGCTGGCCGCAGTTTACATACGACGAGAAAGCTCTCGCCGCTGATGAAACACAATTTCTCCAGCGTTCCGGAGTCTTCTTAGGTGCCCTCAAATACCTACCGGAAGAAGACAAAACACACCTCACGATTGATCTCATCAGCAACGAAGCTCTAAAAACCTCAGAAATCGAGGGCGAAATCCTAAACCGGGACTCCCTGCAATCCTCCATCCGCCGCCATTTCGGCCTTACTACCAAAAACCGCGAGGTTCCACCGGGGGAACAGGGCATCGCCGACATGATGACCGATTTGAATCGGCACTATGACAACCCTTTAACAAATAAACAGTTGTTTGCCTGGCATACGATGTTGGCTCATGGCCGCCAGGATCTTAAGCAAATCGGTGCGTACCGAAAACATCAAAATGCCATGCAGGTCATCTCTGGACCCATTGGCAAACCAACAGTGCATTTTGAGGCACCACCTTCTAAGACCATGAGCCAAGAAATGAAACGCTTTAGGGCCTGGTTCAATGACTCAGGTCCGGAAGGTGTGCGCACCCTACCTGCTCTAACCCGCGCGGGTTACGCACACCTCTATTTTGTGAGTATTCACCCATTCGAAGATGGAAACGGTCGCATAGCCCGAGCCATCGCTGAAAAATCCCTCTCCCAGTGCCTTGGACACCCCACGCTCATTGCTCTGTCCCAAACGATCAGCAGTGACCGAAAAACCTATTACCAAGCCTTGGAACTGAATAACCGAAGCCTTGAAATCACGAACTGGCTTAGCTATTTCGCCAATACAGTTTTGGATGCCCAACTCTATACACAACGACTGATCGATTTCTTGATAGAAAAAACCAGGCTGTATGACCGGTTGCGGGGCAAGCTCAATACTCGGCAAGAAAAAGTTATCGCTCGGCTGTTTGCCGCTGGACTGGAAGGATTTAAAGGCGGACTCAGCGCTGAAAACTATCTGGCTATCACCAAAACATCTCGCGCAACAGCTACCAGGGATTTACAGGACCTTGTCGAAATGGGCGCAGTACAACGAACAGGAGAACGCAAGCACACTCGATATACACTTAACATTCCTACGGTCTCTGGATCGACATGAGGAACCAGCCCTGTCTGTAAAACCAAGCATTGCGAGATCGTGAGAGAAAAGTCAGTGGTGGATAAAGAATCCTACTCATCAAAATCTGTCGATCGCGCTCCTTTGATCACTTGAATCCCGCTCGGGAATATTTCGACAGATCACATAATCAATATTATATTGAGGCTGGCGCAGGAAATTATGATTGATTCGCCAGTTTTACCCAGTGCCGTAGAATCGCTTTCAATTGTTTCGGGGCTAAATGCTTAAAAATCAGTTGGCTTATCGTGTACCATCGAACGAACCACTGAAACTACAGGTATCCCCAACGGTGCTTTGGACCGTAAGGCCAAACATGATTGTGTCGCCTGACAGCATCCCGTTAAATGAACACGTGCCACTATTATCGAAGACACCATTCGTGTCTACTTCAGTAAAGGTGCACCCTGTTGTGCTAAAACTCCCATCAGTCATTAAGTTGGAGGATGTGATTGAAAAGGTTACATCCCCATCAGCAGTTGTCGCGTTAAAACCTTGCGCTGTTTGGCTAGTAATCTCAAACCTTGTAAGTTCTTCAGGTCCATTGTCTGTTGGATTCCCGCAGCTAACAGTCGTCCCCGAGCCATTTCCCACATAGCTGCCAACAAGATTTACTACTGACATCACATCGGTGTCTGCAATGTTGACGGTCCCCGTCGCCGGTGTGCCAATACTATACGTCGCGTTCGGATTGAGCGTCACCGTCACCGTCTCCGTCCCTTCCACCAGATTATCCACCACCGGCGTGATCGTCACCGTCGCACTGGTCTCATTCGCCGGAATCGCGACACTCCCCCCAATGTTCGTGTAGTCACTCACATTCGCCGCCGTCCCGCTCCGCGCAAAAAAGACGTTCAGGGCCACCGCCTCATTGCCGCCACTCCGCGTCACCGTAAACGTCCCCGTCTCGGGCCCCACCTCCGAGGCCGTCGTATCGCTTGCCGTCAGGGTCACCACCGGCAATTGAGGACTTGTTGCATCGGTGATTGTCACCGTTGCATCCCCCGACGTCCCAATGGCATAAGCCGCATTGGCCAAAATCGTCAACATGACCGTTTCATCCCCCTCTGCCGGTTGAGAGTCTACTAATGGTGTGATGGGCACTGTGGCCGAAGTCTGGTTTGAAGGAATGGTGACAAAGAAGGTAGATCCTCCAATTGCGACATAGTCGCTTCCATTCGTGGCCGTTCCGCCGCGTTGAACTTGAACCTGCACCTGCTGAGTAAGATTGCCACCACTTCTTGTGACGGTGAACTCGCCAGGATCAAGACCTACCTCAGAGGCATTAGGATCAGTGGCGTTGATGCTTACCACCACATCGTTGTCCGCGATCGTGGCATTAGCGATACCAGGCGTCCCAATGATATAAGCCGCGTCAGTGGTCAGGTTTAAAACCACGGCCTCAGGACCTTCATCAATCGAATCATCGATAGGCGTAATAATGATCGCCGCGGAAGCCTGCCCGATTGGAATGACCACACTTCCTGACGGGGTCTGATAATCCGATCCATTCGTCGCAGCACCATCCGTGCCATACAGCACCGTCAGAGCACTTGTGGTTGGCCCTGTCCGAGTCACTGTAAACGTGGCCGCATCCAACCCAGTCTCCGAGGCTTCGCCATCAGTAGCTAACAGAGTCACTTCTGGCAAGACCTGATTAGGACATTCCATGCCTAAGTTATACGTCCCCGTACTCACCAAGTTATTCGCATTCACCCGAATGACATACGTCCCATTCTCCGTCAACGTAAACGTCTGTTGCGTATTGGAATCAAATTGCCCAACCTCCGCCCCCGACGGCGCAAACAAGGTCCCTCGTGCATCATTGCTCGTCCTCCCTGACCCAAGGCTCCCACTCCAATTACTCGTCTCCACTAACGTCAGGTCAATCACCTGCCCCACCTGGCCTTTAAAGAAAAACTGATCGACTTCTCCGTCTTCTTCAATAAAACCTGGGTTCAAAGAGCCACAAAATAATTCAGTTCCATCTGGATCTTTTTCAGTCATAATCACCACAGTATTAGGGACACTATTTAATTCCCCGTCATTGACGATCAACTGCACCACATAGGTACCTTTTTCGTCTGGTGTAAATGTCGGCATCACTATTTCATCGTCATCCAATTCTGCTGTGCTTCCATTGGGCGCGCTAGTTATTGCCCATTTGTAAGTTAATGGATCCTTATCTGGATCAAACGATCCACTTCCATCCAGCTTCACAGGGTCACCTAATTTCACGTTTGACTGATTATCTCCTGCGTCGGCAGTTGGACGGCGATTTTCTGTGTTGAAAGACACGACACAGGGAGGAGGATCATTATCTGCCTTTCCATCATTCACGATGAGCTGCACCATGTACATGCCCGCAAAATCGGGGGTGATGGTCGGCATACTTACGCTGGCATCTGATAATGTTGCCGTACTGGCCAAAGGTTGTTTCGTAATAGACCACTTGAACGTGATGGGATCATTATTTGGATCAAAGGATTGACTACCATCTAACGTTACCAATCTGTCGACAAATATCTCAGATGTAGGATCTTTCAGCTCACACACGGGTACCGGTGGCTCTTCAATGACAACCACGTTGACACTCACTTGGACGTCAGCAGGGTCACTCTGTTGTTTCCCATCACTCACCACAAGTATCGCGGAATACGCCCCTTCAACATCCGCGACAAACTCCGGCATCACCGCATTGGGATCATTTAAAGCCTCATTACTTCCATTTGGCTTGATTAATGTCCACATAAACGTCAGCAGGTCGCCATCCACATCAGAAGACTCGCTGCCATCCAGTTGGACGGTATCTCCTTCTTTGAAATCTCCAGGATTTTTTATTTTCGCGACTGCTTCCGGTTTAGAATTCGTCGAAATTGTCACACGACATTGATCATTGGGGCAGTCCGAGCTATTCAATTCCCCGTCATTCACCACCAGCTCAAACCGACAGATGCCTTCATCATCAGCAAAGAACATCGGCATAACTGGGGTATTGTCAGCCAAGGCACAAGCCCCGGGGATCGGTTCTTCAATCACTCTCCATTTAAATGTGAGTGGATCGCCATCCATATCAAACGAACCACTTCCATCGAGCGTAATTTTTTGGCCAACGATGACCATTGATTGATCCGGTCCGGCATCTGCCACTGGAGCCGTGTTAGTGGGTGGGACTTCGACAAATATCATGACGGTCGCTGGATCACTATCTAACGCTCCATTATTGACAATCAGTTGAATCGTATATTTTCCTGCTACATTCGCAAAAAACATTGGGATGACGGCACTGGCGTCATCCAGAGCTGCCGCACTTCCAGCGGGAACTTCTATGATGGTCCACTGAAAAGTTAAGGGTAAGGGCGGGGTATTGGGATCAGAAGAGTTACTCCCATCAAGCGTGACCTTAGCACCAACTTCGACATTATTTTGATTTGGCCCAGCCTCAGCAATAGGTTTCTTCGGACCAGCCACGCAGGCATTAGGGCCAATTGGAAATCCTGATTTTCCAAAGTCTTTCGTGACGAACGTGACATCGACCATATCAATGATGCCCCTGTCATCGGTGTCGGCACACAGACATAGGGGATTGGCAGACAGGTCGGCTCCAAAACAACTTCCGACAATGGACGCATCCAAAATATTTACGGTTCCATCATTATTCAGATCAGGATCAGGCGCGAGAGCTAACACTGGGGAAGCCCGGCCAACACCAGAAAGCCAAGAATAAGGCTGATGCTCTGGTTCCGCACTTTTTCAAATAGTTTCTGACCTTGTTTTGTGCTCATCCTCTGATCCTCCATGATCGTAACGATTCCAATATGAGATTCGTCATAATTCTTTACACCAATTTTTTTCAGCTTAGAAAAACGAAAGGCCACTTCTCAGTAATGGCTTACTAAAGAAATGGCCAGTGGGCGCTCTTCTTGGCGCAAATAGGCTCTAGAATGTGTTGCCTCTCAGTTTGACCTGCTGCAGGTCAAGTTTCTGCTATTGTTATTCCCTGATTATGTTGGAATTTTCTTGTCAGCTAAACATCTAACGACATTCTATACTCATTGGCCCGTAGAGTTCACCTTGAAAAATCGCCGCCCCAAGAGCAAGCCTCCGAGACCGGTGGCAAATAACACAATTGCTCCTGGTTCCGGAACATTCGTCACGGTAATTGTTCCTTTTTGCAGGGTCACAGGAGAAATCGGAAATACCACTCCTGGCGCGCTTGCTCCAATCAGAGTCACATCATTCAATATCAAATCCGACATACCTAGATTATGTGTACTAAAATTGATTGAGGCCAAGACTCCATCCCCAGTTGGCCCGGGAAACCCCAGAAATAGGCCGGAAACATTCACGTCAGGTGCGGATACATCAGCGGGGATAATTTGAATAAATGTTCCGGTATCAACCGGACTATTTGCCGAAACGACAAGGGAATTAAAATCAAGGTCAAACTGAAAAGATTGTAAAAAATCGGTTAAATCCGTTATCACAACATTCGCTGTCACCGTGCCACCCAAGACGACTGTCGCTTGATCTTGAATACCTACTGTCCCCAGATCAAAATCAAGCGAAACAGAGACCGCTTGGGCTTCCATACTCGCACCACATAGGACAAGACCAACCACACAGCTCATTATCCATTGTTTCATAAAGTTCCCCCGTTCTTTGAATTGTAGGTATGTCCTTATGCTATGAAGCCTTCAAATGCTTGTTTTTCTCCCAAATTTTTAAAGACAAGGGTCTCTCCAACAGATCTGACTTGAAATCGTAATTTACATTTCTCGCATTTCATTTCTAGCATGACAAATTCCCCACATCCTTTGAATCGGCCACATTGCGGACATCGAATCTCTTGGATTGAAGGGGTTTGCATAGTGTTTATGAGAAGAGAATAAAGGATGACCTCATCTCTTGTTCCTTAACCTGACGCTAAGATGTTTCGAATAAAGAGGACCACCTTCCCAGACAGTTCCATTAAAGACGTCTGACTGTCTTAAAAACGGTGAATAATGTCAAACGCAAGGATTTAAAGGAGGTTTTGCCTAAAAAAAGGAACATTGCCGGCAAGAGCATGGCCAACCACTCACAGACTTTCGCATTGAACTGAATCTGTTTCTTGCCACCAGACGCTTTTGTTGCAGGAAGAAAAATCTCTTTTCTCATTGAATTGAGCCGAGGAGCTTTCTTGTGAATTCCCTAAACACACACGTTGCGCAAATTATTCAATTTCATCTTTAGCTGGCAGCTCACTAACAGAAAGCGTTGACTTTCGTTGTTTACGGGGGAAATAGGTGTCGTGGACTTTTTTGAGGCGGGTTTGTTCGACGTGAGTGTAGATTTGTGTGGTGGCAATGCTGGCATGGCCCAGCATCATTTGGACGGATCGAAGATCTGCGCCATGATCCAGTAAATGAGTAGCGAATGAATGCCTGAGCATGTGGGGGGAGATGGGTTTGGTAATTCCCGCTCTTGCTGTGCGACCCTTAAGAATTTTCCAAAAATATTGGCGGCTCATAGAGCGACCCAACCTGGTGAGAAACAACGCCGGCGAGGTTCCCTTTTTCACAAAAGCTGCCCTAGTGGACTGCAGGTATTCAGAAACGAGTTCTCGGGCCTTATCTCCGATGGGCACAATTCGCTGCTTATCGCGTTTGCCACTGGCTTGCAAGAACCCCACATCTAAGTTGAGATGCGCCACGTGCAAGTTGACTAATTCCGACACACGGATTCCCGTGGCGTACAACAATTCCACCATGGCGGCATCCCGGCGATCCTCGCGTTGATCCATCACAGGCAAATTGAGCAGTCGCGTCATTTCGGCTTCAGACAAGAGTTTCGGGAGTTGCACCCATTGCTTCGGTGTGCCTTTAATGATGCCCTCGACCACACTATGTCCCTGACCGGCAGCGACATGTTTACAGAAACCTCGCACAGCCGCGAGACAGCGAGCGATAGACGCTGACGATAAGCCAGCTGTCTTCAAGCTGTTGAGAAATTGAACCCACAACGGCTTCGTCAACGACTGAAGGTCGGTCAGCCCTTCCTGTTGAAAAAAATCCGCAAGTTTTCGCAAATCTCGACGATAGGCGGCCAAGGTATTCGCCGCGCAGCCACTTTCTACTTGCAACACCGTCAGGTATTCGTCCATTAATTCTTGCATAGTATCGTTGGTTCGAGGATTCTCCATGGACCACATCTCGAAATGTGCAATGACACACTTTTGTTACTTGACAGAATTTCTCGTGTTTTCCTATTTAGGTAAGCACAGTTCCTGATATAATAATCTCAATTAACAATTTGCGCACGTTCATCGACCATTTATCGTAATCGGCGACAGCGCCTTATTCCCACATTCACCATCGTTTCTCCCAACTGAATGACTCACATGCTTCACATTCAACCGCCACGCTGTGTGTGTGCTTGGCTCACAATAGCCATCTTCTTAGGATGCGTCGGGACCATAGTGATACCGACCCTCGTGGGGACCACTCACGCTGCAACGGCGTCCCCTCTTGATCAAGCCAAAGACCGGCTGAATGCTGGAAAATCTGCCAAAGCCATTGAAATCTTGGAGGAGCTGATTGATTCGCTTCCCCCTCCCGCAATCCTTCAGGAAGCCTATCTCGTACATGCCACCGCGCTGCAACACGAGCAACAAATTCCCGAAGCGTTGAGCGTCTTACAACAATTGTTAGAAGAATTTCCGTTCTCCCCAGTCACAAATCCTGCTCGAATTTTATTGGCCGAACTCTCCATTGAGACGAAAGACTATACTCAGGCACTCAGCCAACTCTACCTCGCTCTGGATTATGCAACAGATCAGGACTCCCGCCGAAACGTGCTGCAACTCATCCGACAAGCCGAATTAGAGAATGACAACCCCCTGGGGGCCGTCAAAGCCGGCCTGAATGAGATGATGCTGGGGGACCCTCAACAACGTCTAGAGCTTGAACAATTGACTCAATCACTGATTCTCCAACGCTTGGATGAAACCGCCCTAGAAGAATTGGTGGAGGGCTATGCCAACCGGTATCCCGGAGATATCGCCACCATTCGGTTAATTGAACTGCACACCGCGCGCGGCGATGAAGTGTTGGCTGAACGTGATATCCGTGGGTTTCTGAAACGCTTCCCCACTCATCCTTATGCGCAAACCGCAATGGCGTTGCTGCAGTCGTTCATTAATAAGATCAAGATTCATCCACATATCTTGGGAGTGGCTCTGCCTTTTTCTGGCCCAATGAAACCCTATGGGACCGATTTACTCAATGGCATCCGACTGGCGATCACCATCGCCAAAGAACAATGGGGGCTCTCTTCTGTTGGGCTCGTGGTTAAAGACACTTCCCTGCTCACCTCGCCCTTGAAAGTTGAGATGCAACAACTGCTTGATGAGTTCCAACCACTGGCCGTCATTGGCCCTCTGTTGTCCAGGGAAATTCGTAATCTAGGCCGCCTTCCCGATGACTATGCCACTCCATTTATCACGCCCTCGTCCACCTTACTCAACGTCCGGCAGTACGGCTCGTATTGGTTCAACACCGCGATGACTTCGAGCGTGCAGGCCAAACGCCTCGTGGAATATGCCATGATGAAGCTAGACTTGCATCGGTTTGGGATCATCCATCCCAAAACAGCCTATGGGCGTGAGTTAGCGGATATGTTTGGCAAGGAAGTCGTCCATTCCGGGGGCGAGGTGATTGCGATCGAAGAATATGCGGAAGAACAAACAGACATCGCCGTACAATTGCGCCACATGAAACTCATGGATCTTGAGCAATATGGACTCGAAGAGCCGGAAGAAACCCGAACAGGCGAGGAGCGCATTGTCTATACGCCAGGCTTTGACGCCGTCTTCCTCCCTGGCCAACCCGTCCACTTGGCTATCATTGCCGCTCAACTCGCCTTTTTTGATATGAATGTGCCCATTCTTGGAGGCAATAGCTGGCATAATCCAGAAATATTTCGATGGGCCAAGCAAGACTTGAACGGCAGTATTTTCGTCGATGGGTTTTTTCTGAACAGCCCTGATCCCAGCGTACAGATGTTCATTCAACGCTATCGCAGCAAATATCACAAAGAGCCCTCCCTCTTCGCCGTCCAAGCATTTGACGCGGCCACCGTCGCGTTAGAAACCATTCGAAAGGGGGCCCAATCGGGGCAGGATGTCTGGGATCAACTCGTTCGACGATCAGATTTGCCCGCATTGAGTGGATTTGCCTCGTTTAGTTCAGCAGGTATCTTGAATCGCCGCCTCTATCTTCTCGAAGTCAACAATCTCGCCTTTACGCAACTCAATTAACTCAATGGATTCACTCTTCGACTTTCTTCATAGGCTGTCGTATATGTTGGCCCCCTTAATGGCGGCCGTGGTCCTTCATGAATATGCGCATGGGCGGGTGGCCTATTTTTTTGGAGATCCAACAGCGAAATCTCTTGGCCGCCTCACCTTAAACCCTCTTCCCCACATCGATATGTATGGGAGTATTATCGTTCCACTCATGATGTTTCTCATGCCTGGTGGATTTATCTTTGGCTGGGCCAAACCGGTTCCGATCGATACCAGCAAACTGCATAACCCCAAACGAGATATGGCCTTTGTCGCCATTGCTGGCCCGCTAATGAATTTATTCTTGGCTATCGTCAGTGGCTTATTGCTCGCGTTGTTTTTATATATTGATCCGACACTTGCGGAAAATTGGCCTCCGCAAGCAGGAGTGGAGCTACGCGGAGATCTGTTGGGCATGGCTCTCGTTCCACTTTTCGCTATGGCATTATTCTCGATGCTCATTAATATTGCCTTATTCGCCTTCAACCTCATACCGATTCCACCCTTGGATGGGAGTCGAATCCTGGTCAGCATTCTTCCACCCAAACCGGCTATGGCTTTGGTCCGACTCGAACGCCATGGCATGCTTGTCGTGATAGGGCTGATAATGCTTAACTCACAATTTCCCATTTTAAGCATGTATATTGGCGCTATACGAGATTTTTTCTTCGACGTATTTCTTTCAAATATTTGATCGTAACCAGAGATAATAACGAGGTCTTATGGCATCACGTGTACTGAGCGGCATGCAACCAAGCGGGCTGATGCATCTAGGCAACTTACTGGGGGCCTTAGAAAATTGGAAAGCACTCCAAACCGAGCATGACTGCTTTTTCTTTGCGGCCGATTGGCATGCCCTCTCGACCAATTATGCTGATACCAGCCGCGTCAAAGAATTCACGCAAGAACTGCTGATTGATTGGCTTGCGGCAGGTATTGACCCCAATAAAACGACCGTCTTTATTCAGTCTCAGGTCCCTGAACATGCTATTCTGCACTTATTGTTCTCCATGATCATTCCTATTCCCTGGTTAGAGCGAAATCCGACCTATAAAGAAAAACAGGATGAGATTAAGGAAAAAGATCTTGCAACCTATGGATTTTTAGGCTATCCCGTGCTGCAAGCCGCAGATATTCTCTTGTATAAGCCGGACCTCGTGCCGGTGGGAAAAGATCAACTCCCCCATTTAGAACTCACACGAGAAGTAGGACGACGGTTCAACAGCCTGTATACCCCTGTTTTCCCCGAACCCAAAGAATATTTAACGAAATTTCCTAAAGTGTTGGGGATTGACGGGCGAAAAATGAGTAAGAGCTATCACAACACCATTAATCTGTCTGATACAGAACCGGTGGTTCGACAGAAGCTGAAAACGATGGTGACGGACCCTGCAAGAGTTCGTCGGACAGATAAGGGCAATCCAGAACTCTGTCCGGTGTATGATTTCCACAAAATATTTACCAATGAATCCACCATCAAGCAAATCGACAGTGATTGCCGAACAGCAGCCATTGGCTGCATTGATTGCAAAAAACAGGTGGGGGATTCTCTAGTCGAACGGTTTTCTCCCACGTGGGAGACTCGTGCGGTCGTGACCGCGAAACCGAAGCGCATACAAGAGATTGTCGAAGAAGGGCGAACGCGCGCATCGGTTGTCGCGAATGAGACCATGAGAGAAGTCAAAGAGGCCATGAAAATATAAGAAAATGCCAAAGTTCTTGACAGTATTTGCTTCCACCGCTACTATCCATGGCTATTTTTCACTACCCATAAACCACTATGACAGGACACTGAAACCAAGATGAGTATTCGCGTTGCTATTAATGGATTTGGGCGTATTGGACGAAACTTTTTCCGAGCCAGTTATAACGATCCCAATATTGAGATTGTCGCGCTCAATGATTTAACGGATTCGCGAACACTCGCCCATCTGCTGACCTATGATTCGGTGCATGGAACGTTTCAAGCCGATGTCCAGCATACTCCCGATTCGTTAATCGTCAATGGCAAAACGATTCGCATTTTTGCCATCAAAGAGCCCAAAGCCTTGCCTTGGAAAGAGCTCCACGTGGATTTTGTCATTGAATCGACTGGCCGATTCACCGACCGACAGAGTGCCAGCCAACATCTCGACGCCGGTGCGTCTCGCGTCATTATTTCGGCTCCGGCCAAAGATCCCGACAACACCATCGTGCTGGGTGTGAATGAATCGACGTACAATCCTAAAGAACACAAGATTATTTCGAATGCCTCCTGCACAACCAATTGTTTGGCCCCTCTCGCAAAAATCATTTTGCAGGAATTTGGGATTAAACATGCCTTTATGACCACCGTGCATTCGTATACCAACGATCAGCAGCTTCTGGATTTGCCACATACAGATTTACGTCGAGCAAGAGCCGCCAGTCTGTCGATGATTCCGACTTCCACCGGTGCAGCAAAAGCCTTGCATCTGGTGATTCCTGAGTTGAAGGGAAAGATCGACGGTATGGCGATTCGCGTGCCAACGCCAAATGTTTCTCTTATCGATCTCTCCGCCGAAGTGGAAAAGGATTGTGACGCCGAAACGGTGAATGCCGCATTCAAAGAAGCGGCCCAAGGATCACTCAAAGGATACTTGCAAGTCTCTGAAGCCCCCATTGTTTCGACTGATCTGAATGGATGTCCCTATTCAGCAACCCTTGATGCCCCCCTCACATCCGTACTCGATAAACGCTTAGTCAAAGTTTTTGCATGGTATGACAATGAATGGGGTTATTCATGTCGTGTACGTGACCTCGTCACGTTTCTCGCACAACAGAGTTAACGAATAACCGCCCGCGGGGCCCGGTGGTACCTGCCCTGCCAT
>JAJDBS010000162.1 GCA_029261235.1 Nitrospirales bacterium | reverse complement strand
ATTGCTATACACATAATCAGAGGCCATGTGATATGGACCACCGGCAGCAGGGATAAAGACATCAATCCCTTCTGAACCGGCAAACTCTACGACACTGATGTCATCAGCACCTTCCATAAACGGTTCAATAGGCCATTCGTGTTTTTCAACACTGAACATACCATTTTGTTCGTTATTTGCACCGAACACATGAATCCGTACCGGGTCACCTGCATGGGCTTCAATGAGGGGAGTGACTGGATCTTTTGGATCATCCACCTCACAGGGTTGGAACATTCGTCCTAACGTACACCCTGCTTCTTCACGGTAAGGATAGGGTTCGGCTCTGTAGTTAATGCCAATCAAACCCGCGACATTTTGGACATAAGGCATAAAGCTCGTCCCAATGATGTTGTCCTCCTCCTGGAAGTACAAGGCCACATCACGATAGCTTTGACGAAGCTCATTACCTTGGATCGTCCGATCCACGATCACATCAGCAGCCCAACTATTTTTCAAGGAAATATCGGCTCCAGTTTTCGGATCACGATATTGTGAACCTTTTGGTCCAATGATTACACCACCAAACAGACCATTTCGAATATTCATAGCGGGATTCCCAAAGTCCCAGACTAAGGATTGGGTCTCGCCAATATACGGATCCGCATAATAGGTATAGGTACGGCTTTCACCAGGAGCCACAGTTTGATCACCTGGATTGTTGCCGAGATTCACACCTTGCGAATCTTTTGGATCAAACGCCAAGCTGAAAGCTGAAAAAGACGCTCGGCTTTCTTTCATTTTATTGGTCAATTTGACTTTAATACAATCACCCACGTTTGCCCGAATAGTGAGGGGCATAGGATGGAAGTCTCCAGACGCCTTACTAATCTCATCTTCTAAGACATAGATTTTGGCATCAGGATTTAGGATTTCTATTTTCCGCTCAAAGTCCACCTCAATCGCTTCTTCGATATTGGGATTGAAGGTCATTGATGGAAAATCAATTGCTGCTACATTAAACGATTTGACCGGAGCATCTGCTGGACAAACCGGCAATGCTTTCTTAATACCTGGACCACCAACAGCTGCGTTAGGCAGCAATTGAAGGTCTGGCACTTTTTTATCCAACACTCTGATGAGGCCCCATGACCCTTCAGAGAATTTTGAACTTCTGCCATTAAAGTACATGTAGTCCCCAGCCTGGAGTCGAGGGCCACCAGCTTGAGGTACAACGAGGTCGTATCGTTCAGCAATACCAATATGAATGGAATTCTTTCTATTGGCATCTCCCGCATACCGTTCGGTCAAGAAGTTGTGACCTGAAACGGTAAAGACATTACTTTCATTCATCGTCACGTCAACCAACCGGAAAACAATCGCATCTCCAAGATAGGCTCGAACGGTGGCAGTACTAGGATCACCATGCTCAGCACTACTGAAAATTTGCGATGTATCTGGATTATTGGCTAAACGCTGCGCAAAAGGCTCTGCTCTAAAGTTTATTGCGCCACCCGTCGTATGGGTTCCCCCATTCAAGAACGGCATTGGCGTCATTTTAATCAGTTCGTTCGGGGGCATAATAAAGGACACTGTTCGTCCCGCTTCCAAAGCGACATCAATTGGTTGACCAGGAGGATTCCCAGCTGTCACCACATTGACCGTGTGGGGAACCGTATCCATAATTTGAACCATTAATTCACGGAAACTTCCAGCTATTCCGTACCCAACCGGTTCATTTGTATGAATGTCCATAACCGGGCCTGTCCTTTGTGGTTCGCCGGTTACCGGGTTGTGATACGTAGAACCAAATGGTTCGATTAAGAATGTGCAGACTGCGCCATGTGGCCAGGTGGTTCCACCAAAAGCATGGTCATGACAAAAGACCGATCCGACATCCGCATCAGCCCAAAACCGCTGTCTGACAAATTCAACCGTCGTGATATCTCCGACCGGATGATTATGCTCTAACGGTTGTTCAAATGTGAGCGTATTTTCTCCTGCTGGAGCAGCAGGGGCAGAATCACCTGATCCCACACCAGGAACTTTAAGATTTTGTCCAACAAAAATGAGATTTTCATTATTCAAATCATTCAATTCTTGCAGAGAACCAACTGATGTCCCAAACGAACTGGCAATCTTCCCTAAGGTATCCCCCGTGGAAACAGTATATTCAGATCCACTTTGACCACCATGAGTAGAAGCGGTTGAAGGACTACCCTCACCACCGATTGCCACAATTCGCTTGATTTCCCAGCCCTTCACATTATCGGCTCCAACCAAAAGGACCGTTCCGACATGATATTGCTTGGCATTCGTCACTTCGATTGTTCGGTCTCCCTTTCGAGCTGCCTTCGTAAACTTGGCATTCATCGGTACTGGGAGCCCTTTGTCTGATTTCTTTTCGAACATCGTAAACGGACGGACAGATTGCTCGTAAGAGAAACCAGAAATCACACCATCCGAGGCTTGATTATCAAATTGCACAAAATGAAAATGCGTATTGATTTTTGACGATTGGAAATTCGTAAAGTCATCGTCAAGCCACTCACTGGTTAAGATCCAATCCATGCAATCATAAATGTTTGCACGGAAGACCAAAGGCACTTTCAGGTCATTATTCGCCCGAATGGCTTCTTCCTCATCATGAGACACATACAACAACCCATTTGGGTCAACCACGGCTGGCTGATCTCCTTGGGCGGCTGATAACTCAATGGGAAGTTTAATGAAATGAACATTGTATTTTTGTGATCCTGCACGATCT
>JAJDBS010000161.1 GCA_029261235.1 Nitrospirales bacterium | reverse complement strand
CTTTATGTTCTGCCATTTACCGGACGTATGGCAGTCTTGATGAAGCAGAGATTTTGAAGAAGTTGGAATGAGCCGACATTTACCAGCTCTTCTTTTCCTCGTTCCATTATTCGCCGCAATTTCGATGCCGATCGTCTGTTTGCGGCATAGGGCATGGAGTCGTTCCATTGCCTTAAGCGTGCTGTGTAGCATGGTGGTGTTCTCCATCATGAATCTCATCAATATCTTTCAACATGGCGAGATCCGCTATGCGTTTAGTGGTTGGCCGCCGCCCTTAGGAATTGAATGGGTGGCAGATGGATTAGCGAGTGTCATGTTAGTGGCGTTGAGTATATTAGCTTTGGTGACCGTCATATTTGCAGGGCCAACAGCGCCAAAAGATCTTGGGGGGCGGCTTGTTCATTTTTATACCCTGATCCTGTTGTTGATTTCGTCCCTCACCGGCATTGTATTTGCTGGCGACCTGTTTAACTTGTTTGTCTTTCTTGAAGTCGCGGCGTTAGCGAGTTATGCCCTTGTCGGCGTGGCTGGCGGGAAAGCCCTGATGGCGGCCTTTCGTTATCTGATTTTGGGAACCTTAGGTGCCTCTCTCTATTTATTAGGGGTGAGTTACTTCTATGCCGCGACCGGGACGTTGAATATGGCGGATATGGCCGAGCAACTTCCGCATTTATTGACCTCCAAAGCCGTGGTGGGCGGTTTGCTGTTTATGTTTATCGGATTGGGAATTAAGATGGCCTTGGTGCCATTCCATGCGTGGCTTCCTGATGCGTATACCCATGCTCCAAATTCTGTTTCTCCAATTTTAGCGTCACTGGTGACCAAGGTGGCGCTTTTAGGATGGGTACGAATTATGTTTTGGGTGCTTGGGGTAAAAGTTGTGGTAGACGACACCCCCGTCCTCTTACTCGTGGGACTACTGGGTGCATTGGCCGCTGTGATTGGTGCTGTTCTCGCATTGACTCAACAGGAGTTAAAAAGAATGTTTGCCTATGGCGGTATTTCGCATATCGGGATCATTCTCATTGGGGTGAGCCAAGGCAACCAAACGGGGTTTGTGGGAGGAGTGTTCTATTTATTAAATGATGCGGTGATGCAGGCATCCTTATTTTTTATTGCGGGGGCAGCCATCCATCTTTATGGAGTCTACACCATAGAGGATGTGGGACGAATGGCCAAACAATCTCCTTTATTCACATCGGCTCTTGTCGTAGCCGCCTTGGGGATGATTGGGCTTCCACCAACGGGTGGGTTTTTTGGGAAATGGTACATCATCCTTGGAGCGCTTGAAGCGCATAATTATATCGCGGTGGGAGCGGTGTTGCTTTCAACCATGTTGACGTTGGCCTATTGTGTCAAAGTTTTTGAACGAGTGTTTCGTCATACTCCAACGATGTCCAATGCGCAGCCTATTGAAATTCCTATCCAGATCAAATTGAGTGTCGGGTTCACGTCTGTGGCGATCATCGTCTTAGGCGTATTGAGCGATCCCATTGTGGGAATGTTGATTGAGCACACGCTACCGCCAGGTTTGTAAAGGTGAAGATGTCCATATTTGTTTTGATTCCTCTGTGTCCTCTCATTGCTGCAGTCGTCTTAGCCTTGGGCGGGCGGCGATGGGGAGATGAGGGACATCGGATTGGAATACCTGCGATGGGTATTTCATTCGCCCTTTCCCTCTACGCGTTCTTTGAAGTGGGCACCAGTGGACCGATCTCAGTCTCACTCTACCGATTGATACACGTTGGCTCCCTTATTGTTGACCTGAATTTCTACATCGATCAGATCACGGTTCTTCTCCTGGTATTGGTGACTGGTGTGAGTAGTGTCGTGCATGTCTTTTCCTCGCGATACATGATTGGGGACCCTCGCTACAATCGGTTCTTTGCGGTCATTGCGCTGTTCACCTTTTCGATGTTGATGTTAGTCATGAGCGGGAATCTGCTGATGCTCTATGTCTTTTGGGAGGTGATGGGGCTGTGTTCATACTTGTTAATCTCTCATTCAGCCCAACGAAAGCCGGCGATTCAAGCGGCCACGAAAGCCTTCATTGTCAATGCGATTGCGGATGTAGGATTCGGTTTTGGAATCATCTTGACCTTTGCGACGTTTGGCACCCTCGATATTCAGACGATATTGGCTCAAGCTGAAGGCTTGCAGGATCACACCATCAATCTGTTTGGGTGGCTTGGTATGGAATACCATATCCATCCGATCACAATCATTCCGCTCTTGTTGTTTGTGGGCGCGATGGGGAAGTCTGCTCAATTGCCCTTTCATATCTGGCTCCCGTATGCGATGGAAGCCCCGACTCCTGTGTCAGCATTGATTCATGCCGCGACGATGGTGAATGCAGGGCCATTTTTACTCATTCGGATGAGTCCATTGCTCATGTTGTCGCCCCAAGTGATGACATTTATCGCGATCGTTGGAGGGGCAACAGCTTTGTTTGCTGCCATGGTCTCAATGGTCCAATCCGATATCAAGAAAAATCTGGCGTATTCCACAATCAGTCAGATTGGGTTCATGATCATGTCGTGTGGAATAGGAGCTTTTGTCGCTGCGCTCTTCCACTTACTGGCACATGGTTTTTTGAAGGCCTTTTTATTCTTGTCCACTGGAAATGCGTTACAAGCAGTGCACACCAATCATCATATTGCGAATCATGATTCGAGTCATTCGCCCCCCCAACCGTCATTGTATGTGGGGGCTTTGGTACTAGCCTGTTTGCCTCCCTTTGTCATCTTTTCTGGCCCCTACGAAGGTCTGTGGAATGCCAATGGATTTGGATCAGCTAAGATCGTGTTTTGGCTTATAGGCTTGGCGACGGTCTTCTTTACGGCCATCTATCTTTTTCGTGGGATCCTGCTGCTCTTTCAGCATGGACCAACAATTCCCAATGTTGGAAAAGCCGGGACTGTCACGATCCAGCCTCAGCTATTTTCTCCAACGCATGTCATCCCTCTGGTGCTGGTCGGCGGAGTCATGGCCTATGTGCTCATGGTCATGTGGACTTGGTTCGTTGAATTTCTCACTCCTGCTTTGCTTGTATCCCCATTGCTGGGCGTAGAGGTGACAGCACTGACTGCACGTTCATGGTGGATCTTGTTGCCACTTGGAGTGGCGATTGGCGGATGGGCATATGCCATGGCGAGACAGACGACGAAGCCGCACATGCATTCGAAGGAGGCTGACTGGAAGAAGGCCTTGTATGTCTTCTTTCTTCATAAGGGATACTTTGATGAATGGTACGAAGTGTATTTCGTGCAACCGACACTTCGTTTCGCCAATTGGCTGTGGCGAATTGTCGATATTCGTGGGTTTGATCGAATGGTTCACGCGGTTGCCTCTTCTTCTCTTGTGTTGGCAAGCTGGCTATGGCGAGTGATCGATATCAAGGGTATCGATCGAGTCATCGTCGGTGTTGGAGGATCAAGCGTGGGACTTGGACAATGGCTGTGGCGCGTGATCGATCTTCGTTGGTTAGGTTCCAACCTCGGTCAAATTTTTAAAGGTGTCGATGCGGCAGGCCAGGTCATCCAAGAGACCGAATCTCGCACCATTCAACATCATTTGCTTGTCATGGTATTTTGGCTGGTATCAGCTATTGGACTCTTGTATGTCTTGGTGTAATTGAATGTACGTGACAACTGGCACTGTCATCATGATGCCGTGAAGGCTGAAATGGAAATCGATCAATCTCTGTGAGGTATGTATGACCATATTTACCGAACATATCATTAGTTGGATGGTCGTGATTCCCTTTTTAGGAATTGCTCTGCTTGCATTCGTTCGCGATCAAGAATGGATGCGTCGTATCGCATTTGCTTGCACCATGGTGGAGCTTGGGGTCTCACTCATTCTCTGGCAGCGGTTTGAGCTTGGCAAGCAAGGCATGCAGTTCGTGGAGCGGATGGAATGGATGCCGACATTTAATATTCAGTATGCAGTGGGAGTTGATGGGATCAGCATTCTTTTAGTGCTACTCACGGCCCTCTTGTGCCCGCTGTGTGTGTTGTGTTCCTGGCAAGCAATCACGACAAGGGTTCGAGCATTTTTGTCTCTTATTTTGTTAGTCGAAGGGGCCATGATCGTGGTGTTTACAGCATTAGATCTCTTTCTGTTTTTTATGTTGTGGGAACTGACGATGATTCCCATGTACTTCATGATTATTCTCTGGGGAGGGCCGAATCGCATTGCTGCTGGAATAAAATTTGTTTTGTATAGCCTCACAGGAAGTCTGTTGTTGTTAGTGGGTATTTTGGGGCTGTATTTAGAAGGAGGGCATACATACGATTTAATGGTGTTGAGCGAGCAAACGTATTCTTCCAACACCCAATTTTGGCTGTTCCTTGCGCTCTTCTTGGCTTTTGCGATCAAAATGCCCATGGTGCCATTTCATACGTGGTTACCTGATGCGCATTCTGAAGCCCCAACAGCAGGAAGTGTGATCTTGGCCGGCGTATTATTGAAAATGGGTGGCTATGGATTTTTGCGGTTTTGCTTGCCGTTGTTTCCCGAGGCTTCCGCCACGTTTGCCCCATTCATTTTATGGTTGTCCGTCTTCGCGATCGTCTATGGCGGATATTTGGCGTTGGCCCAAACAGATCTCAAAAAGCTTGTGGCGTATTCGTCCGTGTCCCATATGGGTTTTGTCACATTGGGGGTGTTTGCGTTCAACAGTCAGGGCGTGCAGGGTGCCATTCTGCAAATGTTTAATCATGGGATCACAACTGCCGCGCTATTTTTAGCCGTTGGACAGTTATACGACCGTACGCACAGCCGGGCCATTGGCGACTATGGTGGGTTGCATAAAACCATGCCGAGATTCGTCGCGTTATTTTTTCTGTTCTCCGTAGCCGCGTTTGGTTTGCCAGGTACCTGTAATTTCATTGGGGAATTTTTGGTGTTGGTGGGTATATCTGACACGAGTTTCGCCATGGTTCTCCTTTCCATGGGTGGGATCGTGTTGGCGGCAGCGTATATGCTTTGGATGTTGCAACGAGTGGCATTGGGAGAACCGAATACCAAAGCGGCGGCTCTTCTTCCTGATCTCTCACGTCGTGAGTTGGCGACCGTGATTCCTCTGGCGATCATGGTGCTGTGGATCGGAGTTTATCCTGGCCCTCTCATGGAAATGATGGATGCTAGCGTGACGCATCTTGTGCAACAGATGGAGATGTCACAAGTCAGCCTCGCGAATCTTCAATCCGCTAGATTGAACTGATACTGTCTGCTTCTTCTAAAACAAGTTGAAGCTTTTCCAGCGTTGGTTTTTTCTTTCAATTCTTAAGAGTGTACAGCTAGAGTTTACCTACGTATTACATTCTGAAAAAGGAAAGAAGATCACGTCTTTTCTGGTATGATTCCTGATATTGATACATCTTTGTGGATTTTCTTCCTTGTTATCTCAAGAATTGAGCGAGAGAAACCGAAGAAAGGCAAAGAGATCGTGATATGTACTATTGGGCAACGTCAGGTGGCCCTATGGGCCGTATGGATTTCAATCGGAAAACGGAGGCGAGAAGATGGTCACTCGTGAGTATGTGACGTTTACGGGCTTGGCCCTGCTGCTGACCCTGAGCGTTGGGTGCAGCCAAGTGGTGAACGTGTATTGGACAAAGACCGGAGCTGGTAAGGCGCAATTACAGGAAGATGTAGAAGAATGTCAGTCGCTTCAACGGAAAGTCGGGTTGAATGAAGAACGGATTGAACAATGCTTGGAAGCACAAGGATGGTCTGCCGTGAGACAAGCACCGGTGGAAGAAGAAGCAGAACCCGATATCCCAAATTCTGAATCAGAAGAATAAAAGTGAGGATTATTCTATTTAGCAAGTGGGGATGTTAAGAGATCACGCGAAGGAGCCACTCATATGAATACGATCAAAGTCCTGTGTGTCATGCTTATGTGTACGTTGGTTCTCGGCTGTCTCAGCCAACAGACTCATAAACTGGCTCTTGAAGAGTTGGAATTAGCGAATCAAACTTCTGCGCAGGAAGTGGAGCGATTGCAAGAAGTGGCTCAAGAGCGAGAAGCTGCTGTCGCGCAGCTACAGAAAGAGAAGCAGACGGCTGAAGGTATGTTGCGCATCAAAGACACAACTGTCGTCCAACTCCAAGAAGCGAACAAAGACCTGGAAGACGAAATTGGCGTGCAAGAGCAAGTCAAAGAGAGGAATTTGAATGGCTATAAGCAAGAGTTGCGGGAGTTGTATACCCAAGTAAACGATTTGGTAAGCGTTTCTGGAGCCAAACCAGTCAATGTATCAGGTCTTGAAGGGGACGAGGTGGATTTTAATGATATCGGACAAGCCTTCCGAAATATTCGTTCGACCTTGGCATCCCAAATTGACGAATTTTCTCAATTGCGTGCACAGAACGACCAGTTAGAAGACGCACTTCAGAAGTTAGAGGCTCGACTACAAAACGTGGAGCGGCTCAAGAAAGAATTAGAGCATGTGCGGGCTGATCGTGAAGCGCAAGAGGCGAAGCTTGCCAAAGTAAGGCATGAAGTGCAGACGGTTGGCAGAGAAATTGATCGGATTACCAAAGCCCTAGAAGACAAATTCGGGAAAAGCTTAATGGTCACGCAACATCAAGATCGCTTGGTGTTGACGATGCTCGGTCAAATCTTGTTTAAATCTGGGCAAGCCCAACTCACGCCTTTAGGATTAGATATCATGAAGCAAGTGGGCGAAGTGTTAGCCACCTTACCCAATAAGAATGTTCAGGTCGAAGGGCATACGGACAACAATCCCATTTATGGTCGATTGCAACAGCAGTATCCTACCAATTGGGAACTCTCAACAGCACGAGCAACCACGGTTCTCAGATTCTTGGTCGAACAAACAGGAATGAATCCACAGGATTTTTCCGCGGCCGGTTATGCGGAGACCAGACCTGCAGTAGACAATAATTCAGAAGAAGGGCGAGCTCAAAATCGGCGCGTAGAAATTGTGCTGTATCCTGAACGAGTCACACCGAACAACAAGACCGTCGCAACACTTACTCAGTAACCAGAGGTGAGGAGATAGAAGTAAGTAGTAAGAAGGAAGGGGGCAATGACCTGCTTCCTTCATATCACTCTTTACTTTGCACTTCACCCTTCTTACTCTTTTATCGCCTCACGCCTCACGCCTCACGCCTCACGCCTCACGCCTCACGCCTCACGCCTCACGCCTCACGCCTTAATGATGGGCTGACCCTCCGCTCTCGCTTCCTGGTATGGCATGGTGTTGAATCAAGTTGATGTCGTAGAGGAAATTCGTCGCCGGTTCAAGGAAGAAATAGACAGCGAAGAGTCCAACCAACGTCATGGTGATCGTGTAGGGTAGGGCCATCCAGACCATACGCCCATACGATAAGCGGATGATTGGAGCGAGAGAAGAGGTGAGTAAAAACAAAAAAGCCGCCTGTCCATTTGGTGTGGCGACACTGGGAATATTGGTCCCCGTGTTAATCGCGACAGCGAGGAGGTCAAATTGTTCTCGAGTGATCGTTCCTTCCTGAAGAGCGCGGAACACTTCGTTAATATAGACCGTGGCGACGAAGACATTGTCGCTGATGGCAGATAAAACTCCATTGGCTAAATAGAACATGCCGGTTTGATGGGTGGCATCCAAGCTCAACCCATAGCCAATGATTCCCGCAAATAAATTTTGCTCTTGAATTACTGCCACAATCGCAAAAAAGACTACGAGTAAGGCGGTAAAAGGGAGCGCTTCTTTAAAGGCTTCTCCAATTTGATGCTCCTCGATGATCCCGTTCAATGCGGTGATAAAGATAATGACGGTTAAGCCAATGATTCCAACTTCAGCCAAATGTAAGGCTAAGGCAATAATGAGCCAGATGCCTGCGACAGCTTGAACGATCAGCTTGGCTTTATCATCGTTGTCTCGGCGCTCTTGTTGTTCCGTTTCATATTCCACCAAAATATGACGAACAGGTTCAGGCAGTTCGTAGCCATAGTCAAACCACTTCATTTTTTCAACGATGAAACAGGTGGTGAGCCCCATAAAAAATACGGGAATGGTCACCGGGGCCATTCGAAATAGGAACTCCATGAATTCCCAATCCGCCCGATCCGCGATCAGGAGATTCTGAGGTTCACCCACTAAGGTACACACGCCTCCTAAGGCTGTTCCTACAGCCCCATGCATCATCAGATTGCGCAGAAATCCACGAAAACTTTCAAGGTCACTTCGATTTAATTCCTGCACTTCTTGATCACTCGTATGGTCATGAGAGGCATGATAGGATTTGCCAGATGCAACCCGGTGATAAATGCTATAGAACCCAGTTGCCACAGCAATGATGACAGCGGTGACCGTCAGCGCATCAAGAAAAGCTGAAAGGAAGGCTCCCATGATTGAAAACAGAAGGCCTAACCATACTTTCGATTGCACACCCAGAAGGATTTTGGTGAATAGAAAGAGCAAGAGATCTTTCATGAAATAGATGCCGGCGACCATGAACATCAAGAGCAAAATGACCTGGAAATTATTCACGGTTTCATGGTAGACCATGTCGGGTGTGGTCATACCGAGGAGGACGGCTTCAATGGCTAACAAGCCACCTGGTGCGAGGGGGTAACTTTTCAGCGCCATGGCCAGCGTAAAAATGAATTCCAAAATCAAGATCCAGCCAGTCACAAATGGACCAAGGGTGATCACCAACACTGGGTTGAGCAACAGAAAGCCGACTATCGTGAGTTTGTACCAACTGGGTGTATGATTGAGGAAATTCTGTGCTAATTCTTGAGGAATACTACGGCTCATGTGTATATCGGCCCTTTCCGTGAAGACGGGTGTTGATCGTTCTTCGATTGATAAAACAATTCTAGAAAACAAAGACGAGGTATTATAAGAAGCTCTTCTCCTCTAATGAAAGCACAAAAAGATGAAAATGCAAGAAACACGGCATGAACAAGGGTAGACACCATGGAATCACCATCTTCAATAACGAACGTCCATCATGTTTCTGGATTAGATGATCGAGAGCGTGGCTTCAATCGCCAAGTCCACGTGATCGGTCAAGGAACCGCATATCAGGCACGGTTGCGGTATGAAGCGTTGCAAATTGACGTGGAGTCTTCGTTGACAGAAGAAGAGGCCCTGCAGCGTGTGGTCCTGATTCTTCAGGAGCGAGGCTATTCGCAATTGCGGACACAACGCATTTTCCAAGGCGAGCAATATTTAGGTAATCAGGAGCTCTGGGTGGATTATCCAGATCCCGAACCGGAAGTAATCCCGACACTCTCTTGGCTTCACCGAATACGCAATTGTTTTGGTTGGGGAATAACTACCAAGCCATGAAACGTCAGGGGTAAGGCGTGAGGAGGGGGCGAGAATGGGAATAGCGGTGAAGAGTAAAAGACAAGAGGATGTTTTTCGAACCGCTATACGCCTGACGCCTCACGGTTTTTCTTCTGTCGTCTTTTAGCTATTGTGCGACCGCGGCTTCTATGGGGCTGTTGGATGGGAAGTAACTGATCATGCGTCGTGGGTTCAAGGCCTCTCGGATTTGCGGGGATAGATCAGCTGGAGCGATGGATGCAATAATCGTCAACGAATCGTCTTCCTCTGCCAAGTTTAAGACGATTGGTTCATTCGATGAAGCATATTCATCATAGACCAAGATAACCGGCCGGAGTCGATTATTGAAATTCACGCTGGTGACAATCCCCGTTTTTTGGGTGCTTAACTGCACCAACGAACCAGGTGGATAGACCCCGAGTTGTTTGATTAATGAGACAACGGCATCCTGCCAGAGGGTCTGCTTACATTTCACATACAAATACGAGAGCGCTGCTGGAGGTGACAATGATCGGGTTGGGTCTGGGTGATGGCAAAGTTCATCATACAGATCGACGACCATGACAATTTTAGCGAAGGTACTGATTTGCGCATCTTTTTTCCCTGAAGGTTGCCCTGACCCATTCAACCGTTCGTGGTGTTGACGAATAACATCGACGGCTTCATACGGGAAATTCGGAATCTTTTCCACCATTTCCGCGCCATTTTTGGGATGAGTCTGTTGAAATTTTTTCAACTCGCCTGGGGCCATGAATCCTTTACGCAACAGTTCAGCAGCAGAATAGTTGAGTTCTCCGATATCATGAAAAAACGCGCCTACAGCCAATTTTTCATTATCCTTGCGGCTCAGGCCGAGGTCGAGCCCCACCATCATTGATAAAGACGCGACGTTGGTGGCATGGAAAAAAAACTCATCGTTCGTTTCGTTAGAACCAATAAGGTTCAGCAGAGCTCGAGAGTTCTCTGACCCCTCGAGCAGATCGTGGAGATTCCCCACGATCTTTTGAGCCGTACGAAGCCCACGGGGGCGACCTGCCACCACATCCTGAACGGACTGCTTGGCTTCTTGGAGAACCTCTTGGAACTGATTTTCCACTTCTTGGAGGTGTGCTTGATATTCTTGAAAGGCTTCATGCTCCGCAAGTTTCCGCTCCATAGGATCTAGGACTGTTTTCTCCTCCTCCTCCTTCTCCTCCTCCGAAGGGATGGAAGAGTCACTCTCCTCTCCAGCATCTTGTGCAACGGGTTCCTCGTCAGCGAAATATTTAGAACGCTCCGGAGGCGGTGATTCTTCAGAGGTTGTTGTGGGGGAAGACTCAGGGTCCGACTTATCGATATCCACAAAAAGCTTGACCTTTTTTAACCCCTGTAGGGTTTCAAGATCCTTTGCCGCGATGATCTTAAAGGAGTTGGTCGGAAAGGGATGGCTGAACCACGACCCTTCAATCTTGATAAATAACCCAATCCGAAGTGCGCTGGGGTCTAAGGGAACGAAGGCCATAAAATTTACTTCACTCTAATATACAGAAGCATTGACAGAATTGAAGCCCAGGACTCGTATCCTCTTCAACTGAGTCCTTTCGATTGTATCGGATGCCAATGATTGAAAATGAAGAGGAAAAACCAGGCAACTGCCCAATACCTTGAGGAAAAGGCAAGGTTTCACTCTTTTTAATGGGAAGATACTAGCTTTGTGGCAAGTTTCGCGGTTGATGACCGCTTGGAAGCCTCAGCAACCGAATCATGCAGAGGGTACATTTTATCCATGTTGGTTAAGAGGAGGATATCTCGTACGGTCTTTTGCGCGTTCGCTATCGCGAGGCCTATGCCCATGGGAGTCAGGTTCCGATGGGCAACAGCCAAGAGACCTAATCCCGCACTATCAATATGGACGAGTTCTTCGAGATCAAGAATAATCAGACGAGGAAATGTTTGTTGGGCTGCGCTCATGGCGCTTTGAAACGCATGGCGGGCGTCAAAGAGCAATTTTCCTGATATGGCTAGCACCCAAGTGGATTGATCGGGTTGTATGGCGTTGACAATCATCGTGATTCTCCTGCTTTTGATGGAACCAGCCGTTCTTGTTCAGAGTGCTCTTCTGTGGCGAGACGTATCTGATAGTACGCCTACCGACTCTTTTAGAGCGCTGAGACCAATGGCACAAATTCCGTATAAATCTTTACCGTCTCAACTTGTCTCGTGATTGAGAGTGTTGACCCGTTAGGCAGGTAATCAGAATGAAATGATCAACTCGTCTAGAGGGAGAACGAGTCTGCCTCGATGAGGAGGAGTGTTATTCCTTAGAGGGGGTATCGGTTGGCGCTTCCTGACTCTTGAGCGTTTCAGTGGTGTCTCCGAGCACTTCTTCAAGATATTTACGCAAACCGGCCAAATCTTTGGAGCGGAAGGCACTCTTGGTTTTCTGGAGCACTTGAATCGTATGAAAGACCGACTCGCGGAGACGAAAATAGTCGGTCATGGATGGAGTCGAAGGTTCATCTGATGGGGACTGAGTTGGTGAGGCAGGAGAAAGTTGCGTCAGCACGGTGTGACTGACGTGCTCATTCACTAAGCCTGGAAAGGCGTTCAATGTGTCTTCTATCTGGGACAATTTCGCGATATGTTCCTCAGCTTCTTGGCGAGCGTGCGATAGCGTGTTCATCGCCTTTTTTTGTAGGAGTCCTCGCTGGACCGCGTTCAATAATGTTGGGAAATTCACCGGCTTAATCATGTACTCGAGAACATTGAGACGAACCGATTCCACCGCCGTGGGAACCGATGGATAGCCGGTCACGACGATGACAGGCATGATCTTTGATTGTTCCCGTAGTTCACTCACCCTTTCCATAATGCGGTTGCCCGGCATATTGAGGTCGGTAATGAGGAGGTCGAACTGCCCCACGCTCAAGGCATCTGAGAGTTCGGTGGCATTTTTGACACCGTGACACGCATACCCTTCCTCTTCGAGTAAGTCTTTCGTGGCTTCTAGAAAGGTATCTTCATCATCAGCCAATAAAATGGTTCCTGCAGGTGTCATACGGTTCCCCTTGTTAGTTAGGTTCGTGGCAATGTGATCACAAACGTACTTCCTTGCCCCATTGTGGTAGAAAAATTAAGTGAGCCGTTCATGGCCTCCACCAGACTATAGCTAATTGAAAGGCCTAGACCCATCCCTCCCTCCGATCCATTCTGCTTAGTGGTATAAAAAGGTTCGAAAATATGGGCGGCGGCCTCTGGTGCAATCCCTTCGCCTTCGTCTGCAACAGAAATGACGACAGCCTTGGGTCCTGTCGTGAGGCTCAGTTCAATCGTACCTCCTTCGACAGATGCGTCAATGGCATTGTGAATTAGGTTGCAGAGGACTTGGATCAGTTCGCTTTGTGCGATATGGGTCACAATCGGTGTTGAATGAGATGAGCTTTTTATCCGTACCGCCTGCTTTGCTGAGCGCTCTTCCATGATCTCCATGGCTGTCTGAATACACTTTCTGATGTCGACGAGTGTCGGCATGGGTCCACTGGGGCGATACAGTTGATAGAGGTTCTTTGTAATGGCCGCAATTCGCTGAATGCAGTCTTCCGTTTTCGCCATATAACGATAGTGTGGATGGTCCTTTGACAGAGCCCGCTTGAGCAAGACGAGTGATTGAGAAATACTGGCTAGGGGATTATTGATTTCATGCGCCACCCCTGCGGCAATTTGAGCAAGGGCGGCTAGTTTTTCCACCTGCATCCGACGCTGTTCGAGTTCTACAATCCGTTCTGTCCGCAGTTGCACCGTAGTTTCTAATTCTTCATTCTGTCGGCGAATGGCTTCTTCCATCGATTTTTGTTCCGTGATATCGGTGTGCGAGACGACGACACGAACGGGGCCAGGATCAGGAAATCTTGTGACCCGCGCCGAATACCAACGAAGCTGGCGTGGCGATGAACATTGGTAGTCCATGGAAAATTCTGATTGCTGTTTGGTCAGCACCGCATTGAGGCCACTCAGGAATAATTCAGCATCTTTGTTTCCTTTTTTTGCAGCCTGCGCGCAGACATTCACATAGTTAATTCCAATCCCTAACTTTGTAGGATCCCCATGATTATCTCGTGCAAATTGATCCCAACGTTCGTTCGTGGAGAGAATCTGACCTGACTCATCAAGGACACACAACTGAGCCGTCAACGCATTCATGGTGGAATTTGCCAGTCGCTCTGATTGTTCGAGTGCCTCTTTAGCCATTTTACGTTCAGTGATATCCTCTACAACAGCGATATGACTTGATGGTTGCTCTCCAATCTGCCACATGGGGGAGACCGTGAGGTGGATCCAGACAGCCGAGCCACCCTTTTGTACATACCGTTTCTCAATAGAGAACTTAGCAATTTCTCCGGAAAGCAGCTTCGTCATATTTTCCAGATCAGCGAGCTGATCAGCAGGATGGGTAATGTCCTGGAATTTCGTCAGCATCATTTCTTCTTGAGAATATTTGACGATGTCACAGTAGCGTTGATTGATCCTGATGAATTCCCCGGTGTTCGAGTTAACCTGAGCGACACCGACTGCGGCTTGCTCGAACATGCTCCGAAATCTCTGCTCACTTTCCTGAAGAGACTCTTCAGCCATTTTTCGATTAGAAATATCAATCAGATTGGCCACTCGATACAGGACCACTCCCTGAGAATCTTTGACGGCGGAGACGGTCAGTAAGGCCGGGAACGTGGTCCCATCCTTCCGAAGATGGAGCGATTCGATAGATTGGAAACCTTCTGCATGAATTTTTTGGATAAACGCGGGAAGTTGAGGCCTGAAACTGGGAGCAAAGACTTTGGCAATGGGTTGTCCTAGCAATTCCTCGACGGTGTATCCATGCATACGGGCATAAGCCTCGTTCACGAGATCTAAGTTGTGACTATCTGCATTTCCCACGGCCACGCCCCATTGTGTGTGCTGAAAAATGGTGGCCCACTTCGTGAGCAGTTCTTCAGACAGTTTCTTTTTTGTGATGTCCTCGATCATGCCGATGGCGAACTGGAGTTCTCCACTGGCATGTCTAATAGTCGTGACGGTTAAATGTCCCCAAACGATCTGGCCGTCTTTTCTGATATATCTCTTCTCCATGTTGCAGGAATCTTGAGTTCCCGTCTTGAGCTCTTCGAAAAAATTCTGATTTGTCTCGACATGTTCTTTATATGTAATAATCTCGAAGGACAAGACGCGTAGGTCTTCAGCGCTGTAGCCGAGAAACGTTTGGAAGGATCGATTGCTCTCGACAAAATGTCCACTAATATCGACAAGAGCCATGCCGATTCCGGCATCATCAAAGATGGCTTGAAACCGATTGCGACTTTCTTCAAGGGCCACTTCTACCTCCTTGCGCTCGGTAATATTTGTATCCGTTCCGACCATACGTAATGGTTTGCCATCGGTGGTCCATTCCACCACTCTTCCGCGGTCCAAATTCCATCGCCATTCTCCGTTTTTCATCCGAAGCCGGTTGATGGATTCATACACTTGAGTGTCTCCGGAAAAGTGCTGGTTGATTGCCTGTAGAGTCATAGGCATATCGTCAGGATGAACGAGATTTTCCCAAGATTCTACAGTTGGTAGAATGTCTTGGGATTGATATCCAAGAGACGTAAGCCATTCTTTCCCAAATGTCACCTCTCCGGTCAGCACGTTCCAATCCCATGTTCCTGAAGAGCTGGCTTCAAGTGCAACGCTGAGTCGTTCATCGCTCTTCTTTAGCGCATCCTCAGTGGATTTGAGTTCAGAAATGTCAATGACATTCGTGACGCGATACAGCGTTTGTCCATTGATGTCCTTGATGGCAGACTCGGTCACCAGCGCGGGAAAGGTGCTGCCGTCCTTACGTAGGTGACAGGCTTCATAGGAAAGGAATCCGTCTTGGTGAATTGTTTGAATAATGTTTGGAAACTGGATCCGAAATTCTGGAGTTACGACGTCTGTCACTGACATACCTTCTAGCTCCCGAATAGCATAGCCATGCATACTCGCATAGGCTTCATTCACCATTTCAAAATTGGTTGAGGTTCCGTCACTAACGCCAACTGCCCATTGTGTATGCTGAAAAATCATAGCCCATTTCATGAGTAACGCTTCACCGTGTTTTTGTTCAGTCACATCTTCAATCATGGTGGTGAAATAATCAGCTTGGCCAGATGAATTTTGGACGACATTGACATAGAGGTTGGCATACATCAGTGACCCATCTCTTCGGATGTACCGCTTCGACGTGGCATAGGAACTTACGGTGCCGGCTCGCATACTTTCGAAATTGGTTTGATCCAGAGCGAGGTCATCGGGATAAGTGAGTTCAGCCCATGTTGTTAGCTTAAGTTCTTTTTGAGAATAACCCAGTAACGAACAGAGCTGATCATTCACTTCCAGCCATTTCTGCTCTAAGGAAATTATTCCCATGCCGATCAAGCCCGCTTCAAAAAAAGTTCGAAAACGTTCTTCGCTGGCTCGTAGCTCGCTTTCGATTTTTTTTCGGGTTGAAATGTCTTGAGCGATGCCTCGGCGCTCGATAATTTCCCCCGATTCATCAAAAATGAGACGAACAGTGAGGCTGACCCAAAGAATAGTTCCGTCCTTTTTGCGCATCTCTAATTCTTCATCCTGTATGGAGATCCCCTCCTGAGTTTTCTTTTGAATGTTTGAGGCTTTTTCATATCCATCTTTTGTTTGACCATAGAGAGTCAGCACGTGTTTCCCGATGAGTTCCTCTTTGGAATATCCAAGCAGGTCACTCGCGCGGACATTCACCCTGGTGATGTGTCCATCCCATGTCGCTGAAAAATAGGCCAACGGGGCAGATTCATAGAGGTCTCGGAATTGCTGTTCACTTTTTTTTACTGCGTCTTCGATTTGACGTCGTTTGGTCACATCGATGCCGGAATGGACGATCTGTTGGACCTGTCCCATTGCATCTTTGACAGGAACAAAACACGCATCGACAGTCACTATGCCGTTATCACCCATACAAGCCTGGTAGTCTTCACGGACGATTTCTCCCTGACTGACCCGTTGAATAATGTCACGGACCTGCTCTTGAGTTGTTGGTGAATAGTTTAACCAATCGGTGTCAGTAAAACGTTTGCCAATGACGTCTTCTCTGGTTAATCCGGCTAGCGTAAGCGGAGCTTGATTACAGTCTGTAATCGTCCCGTCTGCTGTTCCAATGCCAACAAAATTGGTCATGGCATCGAGAATAGTCCGTAATTGTTGTTCGTGTGACTCAAGGGCTTCTTCCATTCGTTTCCGTTCGGTCATATCCCTGGCTATCACCACGATCTCTTTAATGTCTCTGTTCTCGGACATGAGGGGGAGATACGACACAGCCATATAATGATCCTGGTTGTTTCCGAATTGAAACCAGGCCTCATAGTGGACTTCGTCCCCTTGAAAACATTGGTCCAACTTGGGCTTCACTATGTGATCAAAGATCTCTTGTCCTAATAAATCTGAGACGGACATGCCAACGACTTCTTGGCTAGTGTATCCATGGATCTTTTCATAGCTGGGGTTAACTCGGCGGTACCGGTAATCTTGTCCAAGGATGGAAATGTGATCGTGAGAAGCCTGAAATACTCGATCAGTGAGTAAGAGATCTGTTTGCAGTTTCTTCCATTCGGTGATGTCTCGTGATATTCCAACTAGGCCGATGGTATTTCCGTTGGGAGACTTGAGAGGAGATTTTGTCGTTGAGAATGTGAGCAAATTTCCTTGTATGGCGATCGTTTCTTCCAATTGAATATTTTGATTATTGGTCAGAATAATGGAATCGGTTTGTTGTAAAGTTTCTCCATATTCGGCCCCGAATATCTGAATATCATCTAATCCGATAAGGCTCTCAGGTGGTTTCCCCATTACATCAGCAGCTGCTTGATTTGCTATAAGGTATTTGCCCGACTGATCTTTGGCGTAGATGGCATCCTTGGAGGAATTGAGGATGGCCTCTAATAATGCATGCTTTTGTTGAAGCCCAGACTCCGCATTTTTTTGGGCTGTGATGTCTATGTTGAAATTAATCCCGTACGCGACCTGTCCGTTCCTAGCAAATATTGGAAAGAGACTGCCCGCTCGCCAACCGAGTTCTCCTTGTTTGTTCCGGTCATGCCAAATCTGGTCGACTGCCGCTGCTCCTTGAAAAACGTTATCGATGACCGCCTTTGCTTTTTCTATGGTCTGGTGAGTTACGAGCAGATCATAGCTTGAGCTTCCTACGGCTTCTTGTTGGGTATAACCATAGATTTTTTCCGCTGCTGGGTTCCAGGAAAGGATGGTTCCCTGCCGATCAAATGAAAAACATGCGGAGGGAAGCATTGTCATGAAGTCTTGAATGCTCTTGTCTTGCTGTTGGATGGTTCCCGCTTGTTGAAGTTGAATCCGCCCCATCAGTGTTGTCGTCCAGATTGCAAAGATGGCCAAACCACGATTCATCAAAACTTTCCAGAGCTCGCCTCCGACAGGTGAGATGAAAAAGGCGGTGATCGTGAGTATCGAGCAACCTACAGCCGTCCATAAGGGAAGTTGTGAATCCCGATGGCGCAGGCTGAGTAAGACGACTGCGAGATACAGGACCCCCGCTGCGACACCAAGAGGAATGAGGAGATCAATGATAAAGATCCCACCGGCTAACACTCCCATGGGACTCCATTGTTGAAACGACGGGAAATGACCGGATCTTGGGGAAACGGAATGCATCGTGTCCACCTACCTGGTTGAAATATGAACGACTGGATCACAGTCTATGTAGAAGGGAGGGAGCAGTTCAGTCTAGCGCATTACGCGGATTCAAGGAAGATCATAATGTGACGTGGACGTGTCGATCAGAGGGAAGAGAACATGGAAGAGGCGAAGGGAGTTGGATTAGACGAGGTAGCTAGCTTCGCTCAGATTAAACTGGGGTACAGGGACGTCGGTGTGTGATCGCTGAATCTCCAAGACAACCGGGAGGAGTTCGTCAAACATTTCGAGTAATCGTGGATCAAATTGAATCCCAGACAGTGACCGGAGTTCTTTCATCACTTTTTCCAGAGGCCAGGGCTCTTTGTAACATCGCTTTGAACAGAGGGCATCAAAGACATCAGCGATGGCGCAGATTCGGCCAACGAGGGGGATATCCTCACCAGCCAAACGATTAGGGTATCCAGACCCGTCCCAGCGTTCATGATGAGTGAGTGCGATGATTTCTCCCATTTGCAGGACGGGGGATTGGCTATTCGACAATAATTGGCCGCCAATCACGGTGTGTTGTTTCATGATTTCCCATTCTTCCGCATCCAGCTTCCCAGGTTTGAGTAAGATTTTATCTGGAATGCCCAGCTTGCCTACGTCATGCATGGGTGTGGCATGAAACAGGATGTCGCTTTCTTCTTCGTTCATTCCGCACGCACGTCCGATGACGACGGCATAATGGCTCATTCGGACGATATGGCCGCCAGTCTCATTGTCTCGATGTTCTGCTGCTTGCGCTAAGCGATGCACAATTTCTAATTGTGTTTCCTTCAGCTGCTGCGTGCGTTCCTTGACCATTTCTTCTAGTGTATCTTTCTGGAATATCATCGTTCGATTTAGGAGACTGGCTTCTAGAAGATTACGAATACGCATGAGCACTTCAACTTTGTCGAAGGGCTTATGTAAAAAGTCCTTTGCCCCAGATTCCAATGCGCGTAATCGGGTTTCTCGATCTTCTTCCGAGGTTAAGACTAGAATGGGAAGAAACCGTTCTTTCTGAATGATCTTGAGTTGCCCCATGACTTGAAAGCCGTTGATATGTGGCATCCGAATATCGAGGCAGATGAGATCCGGGTTCAGTTCTTTGACAAGAGTCACGACCTCTGTCGGATCTTGAGTCGAGTGAATTTTCGTATATCCTGCGCTTTGCAAAATACTTTCTAACAGCAGAATGTTCGTCATTTGATCGTCAACGATGAGGATCGTGGCGTTTTGGCATTGTTGTTGTGAGATCATGTCAATATTTCGAGTCGTCAGAGGTTGTTGTGCGGTTTGTCTGATCTGTTGCTACGAGTTTTTTCTTTGATGCATGACGCTGATATTCAATTCTGCAGGATGAAGGGTATCTACTGATTGACGTGAATTTTTTTGCATACTGATTCATTTTCGGATGAGCTGCCAGAAACTTGACCACAGATAACGCACATTCTTCAGGTCACATCTCGGCACTATGTTGTTGTGTGCAATCCCTAAAGGATTGCACTCGTTGATGAAGTACAGAGGGAAGAAAGTGGATGGGAATATGTTGAAGATTTGGAGTCAAGAGTTAGCAGAGTAGAACGTCAGGTGAGAGACAGACAATTAGGATTTCATGTTTGAGATGATCTTGAAGGATAGGATGAAAAAGACTCAATGCAGGGAACAAGGAATAATCTTATTGCTGAGGCGCCTGGAGGGTCGCAAGGTGGTTGGTGATTTGAGCGAGGGCTATTTCTAGTGATTTCGTGGTTTCCTCGGAGTCGACCTTTTCCCCTGCTCGAAGGGCTTGCTCAATGTTGATGGCTATTTGGTGGAGCTGTGTTGCGCCAATATTGGCGCAAATTCCTTTTAGTCCGTGAGCGGCTTCTGCCAATTCATTGACGTCTTGTTGATCGAGTGCTTGTGTGATGGCCTGAGTACAATTCGTGGCATCCGTGACAAATTGTTCTGCCATGCGACTGACAAATTCTGTTCCACCAAGCTCTTGCCATTCCTGCAGCCTCGATGAATCGATGGGGGAAGGTGTTTCAATTTCTTGGTCGCCAAGATCATTCGCGCTGGTAGTATTCTGTTCTTCTGCTCTATCGATAGGGTGATCTTTCTCAAGGAGTGAATCCTGGTGTGTGGTTGCAGGATATTCTGGAAGCCAACGTTCCAGGACCAGAGCCAATTCTTCAGGGCGGATAGGTTTCGTAAGGTAATCGTCCATTCCTGCTGCTAAGCATTTTTCTCTGTCGCCAGGCATGGCATTGGCGGTCAAAGCCACAATTGGAATTCGAAGCGCGTCGTTAGGCGTAAGGGGTAAAGCGTCAGGCGATTGTGTTTTGTGTGTTTCGTCTTTTTCGCCTAACGCTTCACGCCTTACGACTTCCGCTTCTCGAATCTTCCTCGTGGCTGCAAATCCGTCCATTTCTGGCATTTGGCAGTCCATGAGCACGAGGGCATACGATTCGGTTGCTACCGCTTGGATGGCTTCTCGTCCAGTGCTCACGACGTCAGATCCATACCCGAGGCGCTCAAGGAGTAAGACAATGAGTTGCTGGTTGATGGCATGGTCGTCAGCCACCAGGATTTTATCGCGAGATCGTCGTTGTGTTTCTTTGAGGGTATGTCGCGTGACTAATGGCCGTGCCTGTTTGGGATTTTCGGTGAAACAGTATCCCATGACTGTGGCTAACCCATCATGCAGTTGCAGCTTATGTATGGGTTTGGTGAGATAGCCGGCAAACCCAGCCTCATGGGCTGTTGCCGCTTCTCCACGTTGGCCGATTGAGGTGAGGAGCAGAAGTTTGGTCTGAGCCACGTCCGGGTGTTGTTTGATCAGTTGCCCTAGCTTGAGGCCGTCTACCTTAGACATGCCGCGATCCACAATAGCGACATCAAACGGATGGCCAGAGGCCATGGCGTTTTGGAGAATGGGGAGACAGTCGTGCGTGTTCGCCGTTGTCTGGACGACCATGCCCCAGGATTTGGCATAAGATTCCAACAGGAATAAACTTGTGGGATTTTGATCCATACATAAGACTCGGAGACCCTGAAGGTCAGGTCGAGGCAGCCATTCTGTCTGAGTGGTTGCAGCGGCTTTTTCTAATGTCACCGAAAACCAAAATAAACTCCATTCTCCACGCTGGCTTTCTACGCCAATTTGACCATCCATCAGTTCCACGAGTTGTTTGCAAATGGCTAATCCTAATCCTGTGCCACCATATTCTCTGGTCGTGGAGCTATCGGCTTGGGTAAAGGCGTGGAAGAGTTTGTCTTTGACGTGTGGGGCGATGCCGATTCCGGTATCCCAGACATGCACTTGCAGCTCGATTTTCGACTCGGATGATTCCATGAACAAGACCTGAACGCTGACTTCGCCTTGCTTTGTAAATTTGATCGCGTTGCCAACTAAATTCAAGAGAATTTGGCGAATGCGCCCGGGATCACCTTTCAGTCTCGTGGGCACATCAGGAAACACGACGCCTGTTAATTCCACCTGTTTGTGAGACGCTCGTTCGGCGAGTAAATCAAGTGTATCTTCCAATGTGGTGTTCACATCGAAATCAATGGACTCCAGTTCAAGTTTTCCCGACTCAATTTTTGAGAAATCAAGAATGTCGTTCAAGAGTGTCAGGAGTGCTTCAGCTGACGTGCGTACGGTGTTGGCTAAGTACTGCTGCTCGTTCGTGAGAGTCGTATCTATTAACAAGTTGGTCATGCCGATGACGCCATTCATTGGTGTACGAATTTCATGGCTCATGGTGGCCAAGAACTCAGCTTTCGCCTTAGCGGCTTGGAGGGCTGCGTCGCGCGATACAGCCAATTCATCATTCTTCTTCTGTAGGTCTGTGGCCATATTGGTAATTTCCTGGCCGTCGCGTTCTCGTTCAGTGATTTCCTTATGAAGGAGGACGTTGGTGTTCATGAGATCATTGGTGCGTTCGGTGATCATGTCTGATAAATGGGAACGATGTTCTTCCAGTTCGCTGTCTCGGTTCTGAATTTCTTGCAGCATGACATTGAACCCATCGATCAACGTTCCGATTTCATCTGGGACATGCATGGGGGCGCGTAAGGAATAATCTTGACTCTGAGAAATACGTGTGGCCACGTTTGTGAGGTTGACCAATGGACTGAGGATGGCTTGTTGGAGTCGTGATGAAATGAATAGTGCCAAGAGGCCCGATATGATCATGGCGGCAATCATGACTTTGAGAAGGCCCTCGAGGTGTTCATACATGGTTTGTAGATTGGATTGGACATAGAGGGAGCCGACATGCTCCTGGTTGAAGATGATGGGGCGGAAGATTTCCACGGATTCCCACGAGACCATCGTCGTCATTTGGTTCGATGTGTTTCTGAATTCTGGAATCGGTCCAGGTTGGTATTGCGCGAGTACGTCCCCTTTGGGAGTCAGGAGTATGGCTTGAAGAATGTTCGATTGATGCTGGAAGGCCGAGACAATTTCTTGCGCGGTTTCTTGGTCATTGAACACCAGCGCTGCTGAGCTGCTTTCGCCAACTAAGCCGGCCTGGTCCGTGAGCTCTTTGACGAGCGATTCTCTAAATTCGAGTAAGTCATTGACCACCAAAACGGTACAAGCGAATAGAAGGCTTAGCCCAGACGTGAGCAGCACGATCAAGAGGAACTTCCTCTTGAGAGGCATTCGTTGAACGATTTTTGGTGTCCAGGAAAATGGCATCGTTTTTATGGGGTAATAATTTTGGCGAGACGCAGCAATTTCGAGCTGACTTTCAGCTTCGTTTTATTGATGGCATCAGGGTTGATGGCAAACCGTACTTTATGATCATCCATGAAGAATTTGATCATGCCGCCATGCTGCATGAAGGTGTCGTTTTCTCCTACCGTCAACACGTTTGCGTTGCCGTGTTGTTGATGGTAGGTCCGCAGTTGCGATGACCGCGATGCGGTGACGTACAGTACATGACACAGTTTCAATGTTGATTGGCGGGGATTACGGTGAATTTCAAGAGGGTGCTCGCCAATTTTTTTCGCACGTAGCGTGGCCTCGAGATTTTCCCCGAATGGATCTTTTCCCACAATGCAGATACGAAGATGGTCCTTGGTGTCCTTGAATGTGGAGGAGGGCCAATCCACAAAGGTGGCAAAGTGATACAGAAACGCGGCTTTGACCTGATATTCCCTTGGCGCCTCGGCCTGGCTGCGTTCTGGATTCCAGAACAGATAGCTCAACGTGATCACGATAACCAGGAACACGTGCAATGAACGATGAGGTCTGTGCATCATGGAGAAGCGTGCAATCAACGACAGCTCAGGCATCAAGAGCCGGACTGTCATGGTAGGATGTTGGCCAATCATCACTGCTAGGCCGTGGGGCGATTAATAACTCCATGTCAGTTTTCCATACACACTGCGTTGGACTTCAGTCGGTTGTGTCGCTAAGAACAGTGAAGGCGCCGCTTCTGGATGATGGTTATCTAAGAGGTTTTGCCCAACCAGTGACAGATCAAGATTCGGCCATGGCTTCCAGCCAAGGCGAAGATCCAAGTCAATATATCCGGCAATGTTTGGAGCAGGGATATTATCCGAAATGCGCAACCATGAATCGAATTCTACTTGATAGGGGAGTGTCATCAAGGAACGTATGGATCCTTGATGGTGTGGTGTGCCTCTGCCTGTTGTGCTGAGGGCAGTATTAATTGGGCCTTCCACCCACATGTTGATATACGTATAGGCCCCACGGATTCGCCACCAATCTTGCAGTTGAATGTCACTGGCGAGCTCTACTCCAAGGCTGTCCACTTCTAAATTATTTTCGAGCGTCCCAGTCGGAGGGGCTAGGCTGATGACTCTGGTGCCACGAATATTGTCGTATTGATTGTAGAATCCTGTGATGTCAAATGTGATCCATTCAAACGTATTGAGTCGGTACCCAACTTCAAACGCTAAGAGCTCTTCGGATTTGAAGCTCTGGTTTCCTCTGACTAAAGTCGGGAAGGGTGTCGTACTATTCGCTGGAAGGGTGAGGAGGATGTTGTCTTCCAAGCGAGACGGAACACGGACGGCGCGAGAAACGGCTCCCCACAGACTATGACCATCCGCGGGTGTCCAGAGAAACCGTCCGCTGGGTTGATATTCAAATCCGGTAAAATGGTTGTGTGAGAGTTTCGTGCCAATGGTGACGATGAAGGTATCTGGAATGAGCGTGATTTCGTCTTGGAGAAAGCCACTGACTAAATTGAAGGATTGAGCATCAGGGAACACTGATGTCCCAGCAGTATTCTGCAGGTCGTCCATCCAATAGCGATACTCGAATCCCCAAAGGAGTTCTTGATTGCTCAAGAACTCGAATCGATGTTGGAAGTCCACATCGAATGTATCAATGGTCGCTTTTACCGTGTTTTCGCTTCGCTCATAACGATCGTAGAAAAATTGTAGTGCCATATCCGATCCGGAATCCCAGGTATGCTCCCAACGTGTGAGAAAATGCCCTCCTGACATTTCAAGGTCTTCGTTGCCCAGGGTAAATGCATAAGGAAACGTTCTGGTCGTGGCTACCGTACTTTGCTGCCCACCATCGCCGGTATAGAGCTCTCCTTGAACCATCACATGATCTTGCGTGGCCGGTTGCCAATCCGTGCGAAATCCACTGCGGAACATGCGTGTGTCATCATGGGCTCCTACTGCGTTAAAGCTCGTATCTCGATTGAAGTATTTGGCAAACAATCGATATTGAAAATCTGAGCCATGACTCCCCCCTTGTCTGACCGACACAATGCCTTCCTCGGTTCCGGCGACCCCGCTGACTAAAAGTCCCTGTGTATCCTGAGTGTGCTTCGTGATGATATTGATGACGCCATTCACGGCATTCACACCCCAGAGTGCTCCGCCAGGGCCTCGGATCACTTCGATGCGCTCAATGTCTTCCAGCATGGTGTCTTGAGTTTCCCAGGTCACTCCAGCAAATAACGGGTTGTAGACGGTTCGGCCATCGATGAGGACCAGCAATTTATTGGTGAATCGTTCATTGAAACCTCTGGCACTTATGTTCCATTGATTATTACTGCTTCGTGCCACTTGTATGCCTGGAACCATGCGGAGTGCTTCTGGAATACTTGTGACGCCCGATCGACGAATGTCTTCTTGTGTGATCACAAAAATGGCTGCAGCGGATTCCGATAATTTTTGCTTTTTCTTCGACACAGATGTAACTTCCACCGACATGAGTTCTTCCAAGCTGAGTTCGGTCAAGTCTGTGTTTGAAGAAGGATCAAAATCCTCACCGGAGGCAGTCCCGCTTATGAAGATTAACAGTAGAGTCGTTAATCCTATTCTCACGGTACGTTGCCAGGTTTGCTGAGGGAAATATCGTGTCTGAGAATTGTCTATCATGAATTCCTCCGAGTACTGTCGACTAACGTCATCTTGATTAGATAGACCGTTTCCCCTTGCCAATTTCGGCAATCGAGGATGAGATCTGGAATAGGGGCCTAACCTTGTTTTTCCTAATATTTTTGTCGGTTTTTAGAAGTTGAGACTTAATATGCAGAGGCGTAGCCGCAACTGTGAAAGCCCTACATATAAGAGAATGTGTGAGAGGAACTGAGGAATGAAAATTGGTGGGGACTGATTAGGGGAAGGCAAATACACGAGGAGTGACGAATCACCTCTCTTTTATTATTCTTCTAAGGTCTTCTCAAGATTCTGACGAGTGGTTTGGAATACATTCTGAATGGAATCGCGAAGTGCAGGAGGGATTGTCGTCTGTTCACCCTGGCAGGCAGTCTCGAGGTCCAATGCTATTTGGGCGAGGGCCGTGGCTCCCATGTTTCGAGAAATGCCTTTGAGTCCGTGAGCGGTATCTTGGATTTGCGTCAGGTCCTGCTTATCCAACGCCTGTTCAATGAGTGTGACGCACTTCAGAGCATCTTCCACAAAACTTTGAATCATCGTGCGAAGAAATTCTCGTCCTCCAAGAATTTCCAATTCTTCCAGAGTCTCCTGATTCACGACTTCAGGCGAGGTCGCCTCATTTGTGGAAGGCAACGGATATGCTTCGACTGGTTCAATGCTCGAGAAAGAAGGAGTTTCTGATCTCGGTAACCATTTGGAAAGGATTTGGGATAACTCCTCAGGGCGGATAGGTTTGCTGAGGTAATCGTCCATACCGGCTTGGAGGCATTTCTCCCGATCTCCCTGCATGGCATTGGCGGTCACGGCAATAATCGGGACATGATGAGACGTGAGGGGTGAAGCGTCGGGCGAGACTTTTTCTTGCGTTTCGCGCCTCACGCTTTCCGCCTCTCGAATCTTTTTTGTGGCTTCATAGCCATCCATTTCTGGCATTTGGCAATCCATTAATATGAGGTCATACGGAATACGAGAAAGGGCTTCGAGGGCTTCAAGTCCATTGCCTGCGACATCCGCACGAAATGCTAGCCGCTCGACCATCAAGACTCCTAATTGCTGATTCACTTGATGGTCGTCTACCACCAAGATGCGAATGACTTGTTGGCGGTGGAGGTCTTTGAGGAAATGAGAAGTGACTAAGGGTTGAGGAAGAGACGACGTCGCCGACACGGGTAGTCCCATGACGGTTTCCAGGCAGTCTTGGAGCTGCTTTTTCCGAATGGGCTTGGTTAAATAGCCAGAAAATCCAGATTGTTTGGCTGCGGTGGCATCTCCTCGTCTTCCGAGGGAAGTCAGCAAGACCAAATGTGTGTCTCGTAGATTGCTGTCCGATTTGATGTGTTTGGCTAATGTAAACCCATCCATATTTGGCATTTCCATATCGAGGATAGCCAAGTCGAATGGTGTACCATTCTGGGCTTGTTCTTGCATCAGGATTAAGCACTCATTTGGGTCTTCTACTAATGTCCCATCCATATTCCAATATTGAAAATATTGTTCTAATAATTGCCGGTTGGTCACATGATCGTCTACCGCGCAGACGCGGAGGTTTTCTAGGGCGACAGGTGTTTGCGCGAGAGGTATCGCCATTGGAGGTTGTTTCCCGAACCGGGCTGTAAACCAAAAGGTGCTCCCGCCTTCCACTCGATTCTCAACGCCAATCTCTCCATTCATTTGTTTGACAAGTTGTTTGCAGATAGCCAGACCGAGCCCCGTTCCACCATGGCGCCGAGTTGTTGAACTGTCGGCTTGGGAGAAGGGTCGAAAGAGTTTTGGAAGAATATCGTGGGGGATGCCTTCTCCAGTATCATGAATGTCCACACGAATGGCGACCATGTCCTGCGTTTCTTCGACGGACGAAATTTTTACAATGATTTCACCTTGAGTTGTAAACTTAATGGCATTCCCCGTGAGATTTATAAATATCTGGCGCAAACGTCCTGGATCTCCTTGGAGAGCTGTGGCAACATTGGCGTTCACTAAGCCGACGAGTTCTAGGGATTTTTTCCCTGCGGCTTCTGCTAATAATTCCAGCGATTCTTCCAACGTGGTTCGAAGATCAAACGGGATCAATTCGAAGTCCAATTTTCCAGCTTCAATTTTCGAGAAGTCCAAAATGTCGTTGATGATCTTCAGCAACGTCTCTCCTGAGTGCCGAACTGTTTCGGCAAACTGTTGTTGTTGAGTGGAAAGGTCTGTTTCCAAGAGTAGGCCAGTCATGCCAATCACGCCGTTCATGGGTGTTCGGATTTCATGGCTCATGGTTGCTAGAAACTGACTTTTCGCTATGGCGGCTGATTCCGCATGTTCTTTGGCTTCCCGAAGTTCTTGTTCGTGTTGTTTGCGCTGACTGATATCTCGAACAATGCCAGTGAACGTTCGACGAGTACCCACTTTGGTTTCACTCACGGCGAGTTCCATGGGAAAGTTAGCGCCGTCTTTTCGTTTGCCTATTAATTCTCGGCTTTTCCCAAAAATGGTGGAAGACTGTCCATCAAGATATCGTCCGAGGTAACTATCATGTTCTTCTTGGTATGGAGAAGGCATGAGTAAGGACACATTCTGGGCAATGGCTTCCTGAGCTGAATAGCCAAATACACGTTCGGCTGCGCTGTTATACGATTGGATGATCCCTGTTTCATTAATGGTAATAATGGCATCAGCTGCCGTTTCCACAATTCCTCTGATCCGCGCATCGCTTTCCTCGCGCGCCAACTCTCCTCGTTTGCGTTCAAGCACCCGTCCCAATTGCGTCCCGACGATTTCCATGACTTCTAGTAAGCGAGCATTGGGAGTTTCAATAGCACGCGAAAAAAATTCCAATACACCCATGACGGTGTTCCCAATGAGAACTGGAAAGGCGAACCCACCACGAATCCCAAGCTCTCCTGCCATCTGTGCCCGAGGGAAGTTGAGGTCCTGAGTAATGTCAGGAATCCATGTCGCTCGGCCATGCGCTAATACTCGTCCTGGAAGCCCCACTCCTGAGGTAAATACTGTTTGTTCAGTGAGAGACTTAAATGTCTGGAATTCATGAGCATTGTCCAAATGCCATAATTGGGAAGGCGATAGTTGACAAGTTTTCTCGTCATTACGGAAGTACACATGGGCCACCGGCCATTTGGTAAATGCACAAATCCGATCCAAGCTGGACTGAAAAGCCCCATCGACGGTTTGAGCTTCGTTGGCCGCAATGGCGACCTGTTGGATGAGTTGCATCAGAGTGGTTTCTTGGCGGAGAGCCGCTTCAGTTTGTTGTTGTTCGGTAATATCTCTGATGAACGCACAAAATGAATACGAGTTCTGTTTGAACAATGGCACCATGGTCACTTCCATGGGAAACTCATGCCCTTTGCGATGGAGTCCTCGGATTTTGAGACGTTTATTTACGACATGTTGCTGCTTGGTTTCCAAGAAATATTTGAGTTGGTGTTCTTGTTCGGTCTGATGATCGGAATGGAGCAATTTGGCTCCAAAGCTCTCTCCCAATATTTCTGATTTTGGCCATCCAAAGATCAAGGTTGCCTGTGGATTCCAGTCGGTGATGTTGCCTTCCTGATCGATGGTCACAATTGCATCCAAGGCATGGTCGATGATGAGTCGAGTTTCCTCCTGACTCTCTCGAAGAGCCTGAATTGCGTCCTCTCGTTGATGTGTTTCTGTGTTAACCCGGTCCAAGACCCGGTTATATTCTGTGGCGATTTGCCCAACCTCCGTATGCGGTTCCACTTCGACCAAGCGAGTGAAGTCTCCCTGGGTTCGGTGGCTTTCCATCTGGCCGAGCAGATCAAGGTGCGCGGTACTGGCTCCATGTTCTGTCATATTCAAGCCCAAGTGTTCTTCATCCTCGGATACCCGAAGGGGAACGAGTCTGTTGACGGCTTTCAAGATGACAAAACTGAATCCAAATGCCCATGTGAAGCAGGCAACGACTCCAGTGAGTTGTATGCCGAATTGGGTCAAGCGGTCGTGCCCCGTTCCCCATAGCTCGATATTCCCCAGCAGTGCGACAGCGAGTGCACCCCACACTCCAGCGCAGGCGTGAGCGGGGATGGCTCCAATCACATCATCAATGTGCCACTGTTCTAGGATTCGTGTGGCTAGGATACAGAGGAGTCCTCCTACGGCTCCCACCAACAATGAGGTTGCCGGTGTCATGAAGGGCGCAGAGGCTGTGATCGCGACAAGTCCCGCCAGGATGCCATTAATGACTGAATTGACATCTGGCCGCCCGGTCGTCCTCCATGCATAGGCCAATGCGGCTAATCCACCTGCTGCGCTTGATAAAACCGTATTGACTAAGACGAGTGGGATGCTATGAGCGTCTTGCACCACACTGCCACCATTGAATCCCATCCATCCCACAAATATTAAGAATAAACCTAATGCTGAGAGTGGGATATTGTGCCCTTGTATGGTGAACGCGCTTGTGCCAAACCGGCCAAGTCGTGGCCCAATGACCAGGATAGCTGCCAATGCGACCCACCCTGCAGTGGAATGGACGACGGTGGCTCCCGCAAAATCTATGAACCCTAGCTGGTTGAGCCAGCCGGTCGAGGAGCCCTCAGCATTCCCACCCCATATCCAATGCCCGATGATGGGATAAATCGCTGAACTGATGAGGACTGAAATGAGTAAGTACCCACTAAAGCGCAACCGTTCGGCAACGGCTCCAGAAATGATCGTGGTCGCGGTGCCACAAAAGGTGAGTTGAAAAAGAAAGAATGCCCAGAGCTGGTTGTTGGCCTCACCATCAAAGAGAAACCGTGAGGTGCCCAACCAGCCCATCGCTGAGTCCCCAAACATCAACCCGTACCCGAACGCCCAGAAAATAACCGACGCGATGCAAAAATCCACCACATTTTTGATAGCCACATTGATACTGTTTTTGGCTCGGACCAGACCGGTCTCCAAACACGTAAACCCGGCTTGCATCAGCAAGATGAGCGCCGTGCAGGTCAGCATCCAGGTCAAGGGTTGGAATGAGGAGCTAGTTGGCATCTATGATTTTCAGAAGGGAAATATCCCTCATGGAAGGAATATCTGGAGATAGGAAGAAGGGATGGGGTTTCATTTGGTTTTTCTTCAGAGTCAGTGGATTTTTTTATCGGCATTCACTCCTATTCGACTCGAGGGCACGAATGTTATTGGAAGATCTATTAAAGAGAAATTTTTGGATCTCACACGAGAATTTCTCTCAGCTCGACACTTCTTAGCCAGGCAGTCTGGACATTGCGCTTCGAAGACATTCAGCCCATCACGGTTTTCTCGGTTTCTGGACGTTGGTTCTTAACGCTGAACCATTCTTGACTGTTGTGTGAGGCGTTAGATGAAAGGGGAGGGTTGCGGAGTGAGGCAACACATGTCGATTGCCTTCTATGCTTTTCTCATTTTGAGGTATGGGCAGATAGCCATTTAGCAAATATTCGGACAAGTCCGTCAGGGCGAATGGGTTTGCTTAAATAGTCATCCATTCCGGCCTGTAGGCATTTTTCACGATCCTGTGGCATCACGTTTGCCGTCATGGCCACGATAGGTATGTGAACAGACGTGAGGCGTAAAGCGTCAGGCGATCTCGATTCTTGTATTTCACTCCTTACGCCTAACGCCTCACGTTTCACGCTTTCTACTTCACGAATTTTTTTCGTGGCTTCGTAGCCATCCATGACAGGCATATGGCAATCCATAAAGATCAGGTCATAGGGGATGGTCTTCAAGGCGTCGACGGCTTCCTGCCCATTGGCGGCGACGTGAACTCGGTGCCCGAGCCGTTCAATCATCATGACGGCTAATTGTTGATTGACTTGATGATCATCCACGACAAGGATTCGATGCCCGACTATTTCTGCTGATTCTAATGATGAAAAACGGGTGATGACTGGTGTGTCAACCTGATCCAGGTTCTCGCTCTCAAGGCCCATCACCGTCTCTAATGTGTGCTTCAGAACATTCTGGCGAATAGGTTTGGTCAGATAGCCTGAAAACCCTGCAGCTTTGGCCTCCTTTGCATCTCCTCGTTGCCCGATGGACGATAAGAGTATCAAACGAGTATCCGACAATTGAGGGTTGCTTTTGATGACACGAGCCAAAGCCACTCCATCCATATCTGGCATTTCCATATCGACAATGGCGATGTGGAACGGCTCTTCTTTGTCCATGGCTCGTAGGAGTACTTCGAGACCTTCAGTAGGCGTAGAGACAGAGATCGTATGCAGGTTCCAGGCTTTGGCATATTCTTCCACGAGTTGACGATTGATGGGGTGATTGTCGATACAACAGAGACGCAATCCGTCGAGGTCCATTGTTGGCAGAGCCTTTGGGGGCTCGGATTGTTTAAGGTAGCGGGCGGTAAACCAAAAGGTGCTGCCTTGACCCAGCTGACTATCGATGCCGATGGTTCCACCCATCTGTTCGACTAATTTTTTGGAAATAGCCAGGCCGAGCCCTGTTCCACCGAATTGACGGGTGGTGGAACTGTCGGCTTGTTGAAAGGGTTGAAAGAGGTGCGCTTGAGCCGACGGGTCGACCCCGATGCCTGTGTCGGTGACGGCCACACGAATCGTGGCGGTGTCTTTCGTTTCCTCAAGCAAGGAAATACGCGCGGTCACATCCCCTTTTTTCGTAAATTTGATGGCATTACCAACCAGATTCAGCAAAACCTGCCGAAAACGACCAGGGTCACCTTTCAGATGCGCAGGAACGCTGGGGTCCATGTATCCAACTAATTCCAATTGAGCACTCTCAGCTTTTTCAGCTAAGAGGTCCAAGGTATCTTCCATGGCCACACGAAGATCGAAATCAATGATTTCAAAATCTAGCTTTCCAGCTTCGATTTTTGAGAAATCCAAAATATCATTGATAATTGTCAGCAGGGCTTCACCCGAACTGCGAACGGTTTCGGCAAACTGATGTTGTTGGGAAGACAGACTCGTATCCAACAACAGCCCGGTCATTCCGATAATGCCATTCATGGGTGTGCGGATTTCGTGACTCATGGTGGCCAGAAACTCGCTTTTGGCTTTTGCGGCATGCTCAGCGACTTCTTTGGCTTTCCGTAGGGTTTTCTCCGTGTGTTTTCGCTCGGTGATGTCGCGAATAAATGCACTGAAGACCGTGGTATCGTCTACTGTGAACGCGTTGATCGAAAGCTCTATGGGGAATATGTCTCCTTTTCGATTAAGAGCCACGAGTTCAAGACGCTTGTTGAGGATGGTGCCCTGCCTGGTTGTTAAGTAGTGTTGAAAGCCATGTTTGTGCCCCTCGCGAAATGTTGGAGGTATAATCATGTCAGCGACCGGTTGCCCAACGATTTCTTCTTTCGCCCAGCCAAATAAAATTTCGGCCTGTGAATTCCAATCGATAATGATTCCGGCTTCATCCACGGAAATAATTGCATCGAGAGCGGAGTCCACGATCATCTTCGTCCGCTCCTGCTCGTTTTTGAGGCGTGTCTCGCTTGTCAGTCTGAGATTGTCATAGAGTTGCTGCATCTCTTTGGATGAAAGGGCGAGTGACCGTTCTAGTAGTTCTCGCCCTTGATCGGCCTCAGTATAAGCATTGTTGACGCGCTCCAAGAGTTGTGCCCAACGTTCTGAGGAAAGGGGGATCGTGGTGTCAGTTGCCCCCAAGCGTTTGAGTTGTCGTTTGAGCAATGGATGCATCGTTCGTCAGTGCTCAGAAATCGTGGTGAGGGTCATTGTTTGGTTATGGAGCTCACACCGTCCATTGGCATAGGGGGAGAGTTCGCCGTAGGAATAAAACCCGATTTGTTGGGTTCCAGGAGGGAACACATCTAACGTGGCTTCGACTTCTTCTTCGGCACGTTCGCCTAACACGAGGCGTCGGCCGACACAGGAGATGGCGATGGCAAGAGTATTCTGTGGATCCTCAGATTTGGTTAATAGTGCTGCCTCAGATGCTCCATTAATCAGCCGGTCAAAATTTCCTCGCATCAGTTGTACGAGTGAATCTTGAGGGATGTTTCCTGCAAAGGTCATCGATTGGGTAGCTTCATCCACAGCAAGGATGGTTCGCACAAGATATTCATCACCTGGCCCATCTTGTTTTAAGGCTAAGGGAAACAGGAGAGCGGTGGCCGGAAGCCCACTGGCTCGATCCCCAAGATATTCCTTGTAGAGCTCCAAGGCGGGTTTGCCATCAAGCTCATAGAGCACGTTGCCATCAGAACGTGTGACTCGACGCTCAGGCCCCAAATAGTCCCATCCCCCTTTAGACGCATGACCCAGATGAATGCGGTCACCATACAATCCGACGGCTGTCACCATGCCACCTGTAGGAACATTATTTTGAATGACCCACGTCTGTTTGAATCGATCTCCGTCTCCGGCCAACCCTCCGGTAATGATCACCGATTCCGGGAGTACTGCATTCAGCCCGCGGATGAGTTCACTGCCATTGACAAGAAGTCCATCGGACAGCACTAAGACGCCCTTCAGATCTGGGGCCAGGAGGTCGTTGGCAATTTGCTGGCCGACATGAAATGATTGAGTGGGATCGGGAATTGGTACGGTTGCTGTTCTGACCGTGGTCCAATCAAACTGCATCACTCCTCCGACCAAACTGTCGTCTTTGATCTCATTCCCAAACACTTCTCCCGACGTTGAACAGCCAATCATGGGAATGCCCGAAAACGTTTGGCTGATGGTTTGAACGTGTTCAGGAGATTCCAGAAAGCTAGAGGATCCGAATACAATCACCAGGGATTTCTGAGGATCCTGGATGAAATCTGGGCGAGTGATTGATGGGCTGGAATTATCAAGACAAAATGTTTGAACCTTCATGCATTCTTCTCCCTGTTTATGATTCAGCAAATATGGTTGTTGTCATAAAATTACTCTATATCAATAGCCTTCAGATAAAGAGAGTTTTATCGCTCTCTTTTCGGTTTTTTGCACTCAAATCTGAACGGTAGCTTAAATTGTAGAGGCTTGACGCTCGAGGAGGTCGTCTTGATGGCAAATGGACGAAGGATTTAGTTGTATCAGGGTTCCGAGGAGGGAGGAGAGGAGGAAGATTTTTTCTCTGGTACAGACTGTTGGGTTAAACGTGCAAAGAGTTTTTTTCTCGTGGAAAAGAATGAAGGTTGGTTTTCTGAAAGCTTCAGGAATTTTCCGTAATATTGATTCGCCATTCGATCATTCCCTAGCTGTTCATAGGCATAGCCCATATTGAGATGAATGTGTGGAAGATCGGCTGCTAGAGATTCAGCTTGCCTCAATTCATGGATAGCCAGTTGATAGTCTCCTCGCTGTTGTGCCACCAATGCACGTTGAATCCAGAGCTGTGGAATCTTGTCATTTCTCGCTAACCCACTTAGGAAAAATTGATCAGCCTCTTTCATATCACCCTTGCCGAGTAATGCGGTGCCCATCCAGAACCAAGGCTGCCACTTCACGGGTGGCTCATGAAAGAGTGGAGAGAGGAGGGACACGGCATCTTCGTACTCTCCCGCTCGAATCAATTCTTGGGCGTGACTCAACCGATGAGCTGGAGACGGTTGTAATGAAACGAGTGGTACGGCAGCATGATTCTTGGACTCTCGTTGTGCTTTCAGTGCGGCTAGGGTTATTGCCCTCGGTGCAGAATTGGTTGGGGGGCTGCTAGGTTGCACCAATTCTCCTGTTTGGATGATTTCTTCCTCTGATAACATTGCGAGTAAATCTTGAGATTCTTCTTCATCTTCTTGGCCCACAACAATCATATCGATCCCGTGATCTTCCATGCGTTCCGTTGGGAGTGTAGGGGAGATCATGACGGATGAAGGTTCCCCTGAAGTTGAAGAGGATAGAACAACCTTTTCGCCCTGATCCTTGTGTTGTTGATCTCTTTGACCAGAAAGGCTGGGTTGGTCGGGAGGGGTGATAGGAACGATGGTTGTCGTTGATGGTGTGCCAATAGTTTTAACCTCAAATTGAGAGGGTGCGGTCTCCCTCGGAGGAGAGGATGGTTTTGGTGAGGCCCTGTCTTTAAATTTTTTCGAGGCCTGCATCTGGTCGCCCTGGCTTACACTTGAGGCACTTTTAGTGCCCTGCGCTGTCTCCGAGACAGCAGGAATCGAGGGTTCTGCGGTGTGCTCCAAGATTGCCGGATCATTGGAGCGATCAAGAGGCCTGGGTAGAGAGCGATGGTCATTCACACGAGCTTGGCTTGTAGTTCCAAGCCCAAAGTCGAGATATCCACCGATCCAAAATGTTGCAATAGCAAGACCACCTAGCGTAATGGTCATCCCCACCATCACCAGCAAAAATGTGAACGGAGAATCTTTGCGATGGCGTCCAGATCCTTCTCCTTTATTTAAAGCAGGACGTTGAACTGCGTCCTCTTTTGGTTTGGGAGAGGAATCATTAGCTTGTGCCTGGAGACGTTTTAATGTGTCGGCAATAATACTCATCTTTTTAAATCAGTAAGGACGAAGTCGTGAATAGTGAGTAGCAAGAAGATCGGATCGTAAGGCGTAAACCGTGTGGGGGGAAGGGAAGGATGCCTAGGGTATTTTCCCCCTAACGCCTTACGGTTCAGGGTTGTTACGTTCATCATTATTATTTACTTGAGAAATTCTTTGGCGGCTTTCCATACGAGAAAGTGACCAATGACTGGGTTTTCATTTGCAAAGGCTCCAAGCAAGGCGCGGTCGCAGAGTTGGTTAATTCGCCTCGGCACCCCTCCTGAGAGCATATATATCAGCCATGGCACTCCGGTCCGGAATCGAAGGCCGTCTGTTTTTTGTACTTTTTGAATGCGATGACAAATATAGTCACGGGTTTCCTGATATCCAAATGGTTGTAAGCGATAGCGCACGCTAATACGTTGCCGTAGGGGACGAAAGGCTCTGGCCGCGAGTTTCTGTTCAAGTTCTGGTTGCCCAACGAGCAGAAGGCACATCAGTTTGTCTTTCTCTGTATCAAGATTAGACAGGAGTCTCAGCCCTTCTAGAACTTTTCCGCTTAACCGATGGGCTTCGTCTACGAGAACGACAACACGTTCGCCACCTTCAGCCAAACGGAGAAGGAGTTTCGGTAACTCTCGTTGAAGGCTACCTAAAGAGGAATCTTCCGGTGTCGTTCCTGTGAGGTCTTCATAAATGGAGGTGAGCAGGTCGCCATACGATTGATCGGGATTAATGAGATAAGCAAAGCGTACGCCTTCTGGGGGATGTCGAAGTAGGTGTCGACATAGCAGTGTTTTCCCCAATCCCACTTCTCCTGTCAGCATGGTAAAGCCGCCGCTGGCAATACCGAAACGAAGATGGTTCAAGGCTTCCATATGATGACTACCAGGGAAAAAGAAATCTGTGTCAGGCGTTAGGCGAAACGGTGGTTCAGCAAAGCCCAGTTTTTCGTAACAAAGGCTGAGGTCGAGTGTGGTCATAGGGTGGACTTTATAATCTTTGGCGAAATAAATATGACTAATTCGCTTTTGGTTTTTACCGTATAGGTGCCGGTAAAGAGTCGTCCAAGAAGAGGAATGTCACCTAGCAGTGGGACTTTTCGTTCGGTTTCTGATGATTCTTCTTGGATCAGTCCACCGATTATCATCATTTCGCCATCTTTGAGGCGCACGAGTCCAGAGGATTGCTTGATATCCAAGACAGGAGCATTGGACGTCTCAAGGGGGGAAATCGCGGTTTCACGTAACCGAGAAATAATAGGTGTGACGTCGAGCATGATCCATCCATCCTCGGAAATTTGAGGGGTAACGGATAACACCAAGCCGATGGTCACTGAATTGGCTTCTTCGGTGACGATATTCCCAGTTCCTGACGTACCCTGGGTAATGGTTTGCGTGAAAAAAGGTTGATCGGTGGCCACTTTGATAAGAGCCGGTTGATTGTTCAACGTGACGATACGAGGTTGCGAGACCACCTTGAGTTCGCCCTGTTCCTGGAGAGCCTTGATGACTCCGTCAAAGCTTGCATCGGAAAAGGAAATCGAGGTCGTGTTGATTTTGGGAATAACCCCGCCAATGGGTGAGGTGATGATTGTGCTTGCCGCACCAATTAACCCGGAGGAATCCCCTAAAAAATCAACTCGATTCCAATCGATGCCCAAGCTGTAATTGTCATTTAAGTTCACTTCATAAATTCGAGCTTCTATTTGAACCTGACGGTGTAAAGCCTTATGGACAGATGACAGGAAATCTTCAATCTCATCGACTCGCTGATACCAGTCTGTCACTTGAATGGTGCCTGAAAGCTTGTTGATGACCAATCGCCCATCATCAGACATGAGGGTCTCGATTTGTTCTTCTAGTTCCTCCCAAAATTTTATTTCGTCTTGTTGGTTAACCGTGATTTGTCCGGCTTCTTGTGACCCACCTCCACCAGAGGACCCAGAACTCATTTTTGCTTGATTCTGTCCCTCACCTCCTCGAATCAATCGGATGTAATCTATATTCATCTGGGCCGTTTTGAATCGACGAATTTGGATGAGGTTGTTCTGGTGTTCCCAGTAATATCCATGAGCTTCCAGTAGAGCTGACATCGCTTGCTCTAGTGGCAGATCATGAAAGTCGACCGTAGTGGATCCCGTAATCGCTGGTCCGGTGACGATGTTGAGTTTATTACTTCGTGCAAAGAGCGCGAGGGCATCAACTAAAGGAAGTTCATGTGCTCGAAACGAATACAGGGGGCCTAATTCAGAAGGAGTCGGATGAGAATCCTCAGCCATGACCATATCGTTGCTGAATAACATGCGATCTTCAAGGGAAAACGTCACGTTGGAATTCTTTAGTTCCGATTGAATTTCGTGAGACTTGTATGATGGCCTGGATTCAGAAATGGTGGGTAAGGGCATAGGTCTTACGTCTTTTTCTGGTGCAGTAGTGGTACAGCTAGAAAGAGTCAACAGTCCGATGACGGTTATCACGATGAACATAGCCCAGAATGAATTGTTCGAGGAGCAGAGGTAATGCGTTGTGGCTCTAAGCACGCGGCTTATTGAATGTTGAGTTCTTGAGTGTTGCATCGTTGTTAACGTGTGTTTAGGAGGTCGAGTCTGTCGCAAAGGTTAAGAATTTTTTCTTGCCATGTCGTGTAAGCAAGACGCCTTTCAGTTGAATAGAAACAACGTGAAACCCTCCGACCATTTCCCCTTCAACCACAACTTGACGATTGATCACAGCACTACGGTGTTGGGCCTCGATTGCGATCGCTTTCAAGGTGAGTTGGCTTGGTGCTGTTCCGTGTGGTGTAAGGGTTCCAGGTGGAGAGGTCGAGGATTGTTGTGAAGATGACTTCGACCATTTTGCTATAGATGTGGGCGCAAAGGGATCGCGTGCTGGATAAGCAATCCATTGGGTTGCCTCTATATCGTGTCCCACTAACGAAAGGGGAGCAGTTGTTGGCGTTAGTTCCGTTGGAGATGGTGTGGAGGCCACGGAAATTGGCAATGAAAAGTCACTGGTTGATTGAATCACATTGTGATAAACCGCAATGCCTGCCATGAGGCACAAGCCAGCCATGACGAACGGACTTTTTAAAGCTCGACGGAATCTTGTGTCTTCATCCATGTTGATAATCCAACTGTAAAGGTTGTGGCCTTTTTGCCGTCACCATTGACGGCAACCTCTTCAATATTGATACGTGGACCTGATTGTTCCAAGATTTGCAAAAACTTCAAGAATGAACGGTACCCACTTAGATCATTCAGTGAGCGTAAATGGATATTTAGAGGAACGATGGTGATGCCTTGTATCGAAGATGGAGTTTGTTCTGCCTTCCGGATCTGGTAGTTCATGTGAAGGGCGATCCGTTCTCCTTCTTCTTGAAGTTTTTGAGCCCATTGGGCTAGATGAGTGAAATCGTGTAATAAACGATGCTCGGCTTCTTCGAGATCGGACTGATGAGTCTCGGGATTAGCCTGACGATACTGGATTCGAAGTCGAGAAATTTCTTGTTCCAAATCGATGATGGTGTGTATGGAAGACTGGTTGGCGCTGACTTCTGCAAATTTGTCAAGACTCATCCATCCTACGAATGTGAGACTTCCGGCAAGCATGATCACTAAGATGAGGCTTTTGTTGTCGGAAAGAGTGGCACGGAGTCTTGTGGCCCAGATAATCATGAAAGATTTCCTTTTAAGGTCCACTGGTAAGAGGGTGGAATGTCTTTCCTTGGAGTCTGAGAACTCGTCTGACTCAACAGTTGGTCCTGCCAACCTTCCTCTACCCTGACGTGATAGGGCCCTTGTGTTAGTTGGCCAACAAGTTGATCTATGAGCGACAAGGTCGATGAAAGATTGGTTGAGGTTCTTCCTGCTAGCTCCAGGTCCCACTGATCATTTGTGCGTTTGATCACAGCTTTATGAAGAATGATCTGAGGAGGAATAATATTCCCCAAATAACTCAACAGCGGGCCTTCAAGCGAGGGAACGGTCGATTCAGAAATAACCTGGGCCCATTCCCGTTCGGTGTTTAACGTGACGAGTTGACTCATCCAATGTCTTTGGTCTTCTCGGAGGGCACGAGCTTGAGTTTTGGCGAGTTGGAGGCTGCTTTGATTGTGAGAAACGTATCCTTCAATCATTGCTGTCGCTCCAACACCGAAAATTACGAATCCTACGACCATGGCTGCTAAGGTTTTGGTGAACATCTTCTGTAGTGGTGCTCGCCGTACCTCAATAGGGGTAAAGTTATTCCTCAAATTGATGGGAAGATTCGCTCCCACCCAGAGCCAGTATTTCCAATCTGGCTTAACAGGGCATGGAAATATAGGCGTAGAAACGTGAGGTTGGACTTCTGCCAACGTCAATTGTTCGTCTTCACTGATAAACCAAATATGGGGAATATTGACGCTGAGTTGTTGTGTGATGAACAGAATGGTGCGATTGACTTCTGTGCCGATTCGTTCGCCTAAGGGAACCCAATCTTGCGCGGGCGCAAGGTGCCGTGTCAGGACCGGAACTCCATCCTCTCCTGCGGCGATGAAGGACACCTTGCCTTCTAATATGCTGATAAGAATGGTGGCTTCCCCTTCTTCAATAGACAAGGTGCTCAGCTGACTTTCTGAAAGTGCTGAAAGTGGGACAAGTAGTTGAAGCTGAAGGTCCAAGTCTTTGCATGCCTGAATGATTTCATCGAGAAGGCTTTGTGGCCAAATTTCGAGATGGACGTTTTCCTTCCCTCTGGCTTGCATGCTGAGGTTATAGCGCCAGACTGGCGGCTCTTCCCATGTTTTGGCCTGTTGCACTTTCCGTTCAAGAATGGGGATCAAGTCGGTTTCTGTCATGATGGGGAGTTGAACCGATAGGGTCATACATCGACTGTCTTCCACAAGAATTGAAATGTGATTGCCCGAAAATTCTGTATGGTCAATAGCATCCGAAACGGCCTGGTACAGACTTTTTGATCTCAAGAGGATGCCAGGCTTTTCCCAACTTTTATGTATAGAATCATTAATGATGGACATGGCTCTGAAACGACCATTCACTAGACTCACACTGAGAATAGTAAGAGGTTTGCGAGAAATTTTACTCCGAAATTTATCAGAAAAGTTTAGGACGGTTGGCCAAAAACCTTCTTTCAGAGAATGCATTGTTGGTGATAAATTCATTGCCGACTAGGCTTCCTACGGGGCGTAACATCCGCTGCTAATGACTCGCCATTGGGATCCATTTGGACAATCAGGATCAAATTGATAGCCCGCCTCTGTGACCATAGTGAATTGAGTTTCAGCTGTTCCAAACGTATTGGCTTCATCCAGCGCAATAGGCGTTCCCGCCACGTGGTAACGAATATGGGGAGCTAAGGTGCCTCCACTGGAATTCGTAGACGTTCCATCGACGGAGTAACTGCCTCCAGCCCCATCCGCTGAGAGACTCAGCAGATGAAACAAATTACCAACATGCCCACGATGGATTTTGAGATTTGGTGTCCCAGTTTCGTCTACATTCCACCAGCTTTCGAATTCTGTATCCGTTGTGATTGTAGGGGCGGCATCTTCTTCTAAATTGGTAATGAGTAAAAATCGTGAATCGGCTAGATTTCCAGGATCTAATCCAACAGGGTTTGTATAGCCGCTGATATTCGGTTGGACAAAGTAATAGCGCAAAAATTCATTTGGGTTATTCGTGAGTTGTCCTACCGAAGTTGCTACAAAGTCAGGACTGAGAGCTGAAAGGGTTCCAGGAAATGAGCGGTTTTGACGGAGGAATAGTTCGATCCCTTGTGCGATATTGGCTAGTTGTTGATCCTCAGCATCTCGTCGTGCGCTCCGTAATTGATTGACGACATTAGGTGTAATGAAGCTGGCCAAAATTGCCAGAATCGCCAAAACTCCAATCATTTCCACAAGTGTGAACCCGGCCGAAGGCGTGAGGCGTGAGGCATGTCGCGTTACGACCATTGAAGTTTGTTGTGCCAGTACCATCATTTTTGGTTGGACGGCACGTATACCTTTGTTCCTAGACCTGCTGAACATTACTCGACACTCTCCTGTTTGTCTGATCACACCACTTACGCACATGTCTGAGCCTGGAAGATTGGCCGGATAGACCTCTCCCTTATCTATCTGTCGGAGAATAGGAAGCCATTCTTAATTGGGAGGGGAATCGAGAAATGTGAGGAGTCGGACGTGAAGAGTGAGAAATAGGAAGGAGATCGTGAGGAATGAGTCAAATGGGAAAATTCCCCCCTTGTCGTATGCCTTTGTCTAATTTGCCCCGGCCGCAAATCGTTGCGTCACTTGACTTTGGCTTAATGCAGAATCATAAATGGCCACGCGGTGGAATTCTCCAAGCCAAGTCCGAGTTAGCGTGAATTCATTGCCCAGCGCGAGCTTGTAGGTTGTATTCCAGTTCAAAATATTTCCTCCAACCGTTCCGCTCACCTCGGGGGCTGCGTTCACATAGATCGTGGCAGATCCTGATGCATCCCGGGTATACACCACATGAGTTAATGCGGTCGTAGCTGTGCCCGATGGTGTGGTGATGGACGGAAGCCCATTATTGCTTGTCGTGGTCGTTCGTAACCGCTGATCAAAAGTGTTGGCTACTTGGCCCATCGTAAAATTTCGGTTCCCGGTGTTTAGGGAGAGCGTGACGATGCGTGAGGGACCAGTCTGAATAAGGTTTGCAGGCTTCACCCATGCTTCAATGGTGATGGCATTGCTTGTTGTCACTGCATCAATGACCTTTGTCGCTGCTACAGATGATTCGACAATAGTTGAGGAATTGATAGATAGGCCCCCAGAGACCCAACTTGTCGCAGCTCCATTGGCCACGGTCAGGTTGAGAGGCGATCCGACTCCGGAGACATCATTGACCGTTGTCCCACTTCCCTCCTCAAATGTATAGAGAACGATTGGACTGAGACAATTTGAAAGGACTGGATTCCACTGCTTTCCCGAGGAACAGTTGGGATCGAACCAATAGGCGGTGTTTGTTGTGAGGGCAAATTGGACTTCAGGGATGCTATAGGTCGTATCCTCGTCAAACCCAATCATTGTTCCCAAGAGGTGAAAGGCACTGTGAGTAGTAAGGAGGCCACCTCCGGAATCTGTGGCCGGGGTGTTACTCACGAAATAACTCGCTCCGTTACCTTGAGGTGTGATGGCCAAGGAATACAAGAGATTGGCGATATTGCCTCGATGAAGGAATAAGTTTGGAGTAGCACTTTCATTTGTGGTCCACCAGGTTTCGAACTCAGTAGAGGTGGTGATCGTTGGTGTAACGTCCTGCGAGAGATTGGATAAGAGGAGGAATCTGGCATTGACGAGCTCCGATGTTAACAGTCCGGCGCTATTGTTGAATCCAAGCATCGCAGGATGAATAGCATAATAACGTGGGAACCCATGGGCATTAGTGCTGATCTGGGCTGTCGAAAATGGGACGTAATCTGGGACTAGACTTGTTAAAGTCGGTGGAAAGGCTTTGTTCTGTTCGAGGTAATTGAAAATACCATTGGCAATCAGGCGAAGCTGAAGGTGTTCCGTTTCTTGATGTTCGCGTTCAAATATTTTGACCAAGGCTGGGCTGGCGATTGCTAGGCTGATCGAAATAGTCGCGAGGATCCCAATAAGGGCTATAAGGGAAAATCCTTTTTGAGAACAGATCATGAGTGGAAGGTGGATAGAATTGAGATGACCGCGGGGGACAGAGTTCTTGTTCCGTTCAATGGAGTCCACCCATCAGGCTCATCATGGGCATGAAGAGGGCGAGTGCCACGAGTCCCACGATGCCGATCAGTGCTAGGGTAATGACTGGTTCGAATATCGCAAAGACTTTCTTCACTCGACGCGGAATTTCTCGATTATAGTAATTGGCCACGTTCATGAGGGTCTTAGGTAGATTTCCGCTGGTTTCCCCGACCGAAATCATTTGAATCATCATGGGTGGGAAAATGGGATGCTTTTGAAGAGATTCATTGATCGTCGAACCTTCTGCGATATTGCGTTGGACATGTTGAAGGGCACGTGAAACAACTTGATTGCCGACGACTCCCTGACACAACTCCAAGCATTGAAGAACCGGAATTCCAGCCCGATAGAGCACCGCAAAATTTTGCACGAATTTTGACAAAGTCAACATCTGGAGTAGTCCTCCGATGATGGGTAATTCTAAGATGATTCGGTCACGCCAGCGCGAGAACCCGGGGATATAATTTCGTCCCACCCACCAGGCCAGAGGTATCAATAGAAGCATGGGCATCCAAAAATACCATGTGCTGACCATGAATTCGCTGATGCCAATAATGAGTACGGTGATAAATGGGAGTGGGACATTCAAGTCTTGTAAGATGGGAACAAATTGTGGGATCACAAATGTAAACAATAGAATGAGTAGTCCCGTGACTGCGACAATGACGATGCTGGGGTAGATGGTGGCTTGCCGGATATCGCCCTTAATCAAATCTACCCAATCTAAATACCTTTCAAGTTCTTTGAATGTATCCGCTAGGGTATCGCTCTCTTCGCCGGCTTGAATCAGGTTGGTAATTTGAGGAGGAAATATCGAGGGATATTGGTTCATTGCTGTATGGAGCGGGGAGCCTGCCTCAACCTGCTGAAACACCTTTTGTAGGGTTGCGCGTAATTGAAGATTTGGGGATTCTTCCGACAAGTTTTTTACGGCCTCAGAGAGTGGGATCCCCGCGTCCAATAAGGTAAACATATGGGTGGAAAAATCTAATAGATCACGTGATTTCACTTTCCCGAGTTTGCCGGAACGTTTGGAAGCATTGGGCTTAGCCTCGAGAGCTCGAACGAGCCAGAGTCCCATATCTTGGAGGCGCTGTTCTAATTGTGAGAGATCGAGCGCCGTCATCTCTCCCTCCGCAGGTTTGCCTTGCGCATCAATCGCACGATACTGAAAATTAGCCACCGGCAACCCTCAAGACTTCTTCTAACGTCGTGATGCCGTTGAGTGCTTTCAGTAATCCATCTTGAAACATCGTGGGCATACCCTCTTTGTGAATGATGGCTCGAATGGCCGTGAGATCTGGTCCATGAACGATGGGGGTATGAAGTTGGTCAGTAATATGAATGATTTCGTATATCCCAGCTCGTCCAGAATAGCCGCTATTGCCGCAGGATCTGCAGCCTGAACCCGTCCAAAGTTTGAGTGGTCTATCGGTGGGAAGGTCAACGTTGAGTTCAGCTAAGACCTGCTTTGCATCTGTTCGTTCAACTTTACATGCAGGGCAAATACATCGGACGAGCCGTTGTCCAACGACGGCCGTGAGTGCGGATGCTAAGAGAAAGGGCTCAATGCCCATGTCAATGAGTCGAGGAATGGCTCCGAGCGCATCGTTGGTATGTAATGTTGAAAAGACTAAATGTCCGGTGAGGGCGGCGCGCATAGCCAGGTCTGCCGTTTCCTGGTCTCGGATCTCACCAACTAGGATAACGTCAGGATCTTGACGAAGCAGGGCTCGGAGGCCGGCTGCAAATGTCATGTCGATATCGGGATTGACTTGAGTTTGTCGGATCATAGGCATTTGATATTCGATTGGGTCTTCCAAGGTAAACACGCTTTTTTCTTTGGCATTGACGTGCCGAAGAGCTGTATACAAGGTCGTGGTTTTCCCGCTTCCAGTGGGACCCGTTACCAAAATGATTCCATGTGGCCGTTGAATGAGAGCTTGCATACGAGTTTGATCGTTTTGGGAAAATCCCAACGCTCGAAATTCTAGCTTGAGGGCACCTTTATCGAGGATTCTGAGTACAATGCTTTCTCCGAAATTAGTAGGCAGTGTGGAAACACGAAGATCAACGCGACGCGTGCCTAAGGTGAAGGAAATACGTCCATCCTGCGGCGTACGTTTTTCAGTGAGATTTAAATTCGACATGAGCTTGATGCGAGCGGTAATCGGAGCCTGAAGGGGTTTGGAAATGAGCAACTCCTGAGTCAGAATTCCATCGATTCGCATGCGAACTCGCAAATACTGTTCATCAGGTTCGATATGAATATCAGTCACGCGGGCTTGGATTCCAGCGGCGATTAATTGATTGCACAGACGAATCAGGGGGGCTTCCTGGCTCGCATCTTCTCCTAGATCGGATAAACCTTTCGTGGACAGTTCATCCAGTAGTTGTTTGATGGACTCGGTATGTGCGTAATGGCCTTCGATGGCTTCGGAGAGTTCTTGCGCTGGAGCTGTTTGCGTGTGAACGTTGAGGCCTGTTTTGTTTTCAATGGTATCGACTGCCATGATGTTTAAGGGGTCTGCCATAGCAAGGTCTAGCAGTTGTCCTCGTTTACCGATGGGGAGTACCTGAAACTGAGAAGCCAGGTCGTAAGGAATGAGATCCAGAATTTCAGGAGGGATGAAGGTGGCCGAGAGATCAACCATCCCTGTTTGCGTGCCCTCAGCAAGGTAATGAGCCAGAACTTTTTCTGTGATAAAGCCCAAGCTGATTAAGGTTTGCCCGAGCATGACCTGTGTTCGCTTGGCTTCGCGTAATGCCAGGTCTAATTGTTCTTGCGAAATCCACCCGTCCTGAAGGAGAGAGGCTCCTAATTGGGGTCTAGTGGCTGTGGTTGGGGAAGATGAAGATGTGGTGGACATCGTCGGTTCACTCATCTGAAGCTAAGCAATCATTGAGTGAGTGACCGCTTGTGAGAGAGGATTAGGAAAAGTGTAAAGACTATGCGTTGAATCTCCATAACCGTGTATCCATGTGATAGATACTTTTCTTATTGGTGCTGCATGTAGATATAGAGCCGATCACTGGCCGCTCGATACTTCACCCGTCCTCGTAGTTGACGTTCGGTAAGGTTTGTCCCAATTCCCGCGTCGATGATGCCATCCAACTCATTAAATTCCGTATCAGACACCCCTTCGACCCTCAAGTAGGCCGTCCTGGATGTCGAGGGGAGATCGCTATTGCCATCATCACCTTTCAGGTCCCACCCAATGTTCGAATCGGTTGTCGCGGTTCCCAACGCGACGCTCGTGGTTGTTCTTAAGGTTATTTGTGTACCGTAACCTGGGGGGACGGCCGAATTAAACTTTTCGACATAGGGTCCTCGGAAACGAGGCCATGATCCTGTGCCTACATTCAAGGGATCTGAAACATCAAGGGTTAACCGGGCGGCAAGGGAAGTGGCTGTTGTGCTCAGCCCGCCGTTTTCTGCAGCGGGAGTCCCTGCAACATTCAGCGGGTAGACGCTGCCGACATCAGCATAATAATTAACAATTGCCGTTTCATAGGTCCGAATGGCGGCTGCCAGGGCCCGTGAATTTGTGGAAGCAATCAATGTGAATACTTTTGGAAGCAACAAGGCTATGAGGATAGCAATGATCGCGAGGACTCCAATCATTTCGACCAGTGTAAACCCTTGTTCTTTTTTAGAAGATTGGAAGAGTTTTCTTAACATATGCGACTGCTCCTTTGGGGACGTTCTTGAGTCTTCCGATGTTTCATTATCATTTTAGTTAGTGCTACTGGGAGTATCGGAGTTGTCCAATGCTTTCTTAACCGTAGAGGGGCGGTTTTTTATGTAGATTTAGAGTTTTGAGCGAGACTTCATATCCAGGAGGGCGATGGAGGCAAAGGGGTCGCCTAACTGAGAAGCTTCCCGGAAAAGTCGACGAGCTGTTGAGCGGTCCGCCTGGCCAAAATGACCTTCTGCATACAAGTAGCCCAAATGTACGAGTGCGGATGGTAAGCGAGGATTGAGATTGACTGCCTTAAGCAGCGCTTTTTTGGCGAGTCTTACTTTCCCTAGACTTTTCAAAGAAATACCTAAGCCCAAATAGGCCTTGGCCGATTTGGGGTTTTTTCGCAGGGCTTCTCGGTAGGCAGCCATGGCGGCTTGTGGTTGTTCTTTCAACAAGAGCCGCCATCCTAATTTTGTATGAGGTTTCACTCCTTGTGTTTTCTGATGGTTGTAATCGTGTTTGGTGTGGGCTGGGGGGTATAAGGGTATGCCTCGAGTTGTTCGGTGTGTCGGCATTGAAGCTGGGGGGGTTCTTGGGGAGGATGCGCGCTTCAGGGTTTTCTGAAGTTCTTGAAATTTCGGGGGACCTGAAGAGTCCAATGATAGTTTCAGATCGCTTCCAGAAGCTGTTGTTGAAGCCAGCATTCCCAGAAGAGTTATGACGACAAAGATTTTCTTGACGAGTGGAGCTTTCATTATTTACACGTATCGGAAAGCTAACGTCGGGCTTGACACGCATGAAAAATCTTGTCTCAGCAACGGGAATGATTGAGGAATAACCGATGAGAACACGCAATGGAGCAGGTAAAGCTACAACCTAGCATTTCTAACGGAAGAAGTTTCGTGAGCAGGAAAACGAGGTGTGTTATTGGTGCGGATTTGAAAAAACAAGACCCACCAGTTTCCTGGTGGGTCTTGTGTGGTCATACCGGAATGGTAATCGAGGAATTAGGCTTGATCAGGGAAGGCCGCTTTTAAGAGCGGTTGTAATTCCCCTTTTTCTTCCATCGGCCCCAAGACATCGGTGTCCCCATAAAATTGGCCATTGATGAAGACTTTAGGCAAAGTTGGCCAGTTCGTCATTTTAGAAAGGGCTTCACGTTTCTCAGGATTAGGCAAGGCGTTGACCAATTCATACGGATAGCCAAACTTGTTAAAAAAT
>JAJDBS010000017.1 GCA_029261235.1 Nitrospirales bacterium | reverse complement strand
CACGACGCGATCTTTAAACGAAAGCGTTGGGTGATTGACGCAATCGTTTTTAATATACAATTGATCGAGGCCTAAAAAGGCGCCAAGGTTTTTGGCATGCACCAGTGGAGTGTAGCCAGCGTTCTTGCCGATGAAGTTCGTTCCTTCGACCGGCAGTAGATCCACATAGCGCCAAAGGCTTTTCGGGCCCGCGAGAATTTTTTCCCGCGAGATCTCTCTTTTAATCGCGGCATAATCATACTTGACTTCCAACGGCCCAAAGCATAGCTCACAGACGTGGATATCTTGTGTAGGATATTCTTTGCCACATTCTCGGCAAACTAGTGATTGCATTTTCTTTGTCATAATGGAAACCTCGTCTTCAATTTCGCGGAGTGAGTCGTCATATTCCGCATGAAATAGGTGACGTTAGAGAGCACAGGCCTCTGGTTCGTCATAATCAATAAGTTCTGTAATCGATGCGTTTGGTCCACAGAGTGTACATGATGGATTTCGTTTGACCCGAATTTCTCGAAAAGCTGTCGTTCGGGCATCAAAGTCTAACAGTCGATTCGTTAATGGTTGGCCAATCTTTAAAATGAGTTTGACCGCTTCGGTCGCTTGAATGGTACCGATGATGCCCGCGACGACTCCGATAATCCCTGCTTCCTGGCACGTCGGCACCACCCCTGGTGGCGGTGGATTCTTAAAGATGCAGCGATAGCAGGCCGATTCGTTTGGTACGATCGTCATCACTCGCCCATCAAATTTAAGAATCCCACCATGAACAAGTGGTTTGTTTTCCAGATAACAAGCATCATTAATGAGGAATTTCGCTGGGAAATTATCGACGCCATCAATGACCACATCATATTGACTAATTAACTCTCGTGCATTTTTGGTGGTCAATCGCTCTTCATACGTGTTGACTTGGACGTCAGGGTTTAACGCTTGAATTTTCTCTTTCGCTGAAATGGCTTTTGGGCGCCCGATATCAGGGGTATGGTGAAGAATCTGCCGTTGAAGGTTCGAAAGATCGACGACATCACTATCAATCAATCCAATAGTGCCGATGCCGGCAGCTCCCAAATAATACGCGACAGGGCAACCCAGTCCGCCCGCACCCACCACAAAGACTTTGGCTTGTGAGAGTTTTTTTTGCCCTTTTCCGCCAACTTCAGGCAAGAGGATATGGCGGCTATAGCGTGTGATTTGATCTTCAGTAAAGCTCATGGCTGTTCAGTTGTTGAGGTCAAACGATTAAATGTTGAAGTATTTTTCAATGCTCAAATAGCGTTCGCCGGTGTCGCAGAGAATGGTCACGACATTTTTCCCTTTTCCCAGGGATTCAGCGACTTTTTGAGCGGCAAAGACATTGGCTCCTGCTGAAATCCCTACGAGGAGGCCTTCTTTCTTCGCGAGCTGTTTCGTGGTTTGATACGCTTCTTCGTCTGTGACGGTCATGATTTCATCAAGTAATGAACGATTTAACACTGTTGGAACGAATCCTGCGCCAATGCCTTGTATTTTGTGTGGTCCAGCTTCTCCTCCGGATAAGACCGGCGAGCCGGTGGGTTCGACAGCCACGATTTTCACGTTCGGGTTTTTCTCTTTAAACACTTCCCCACAACCGGTAATGGTGCCGCCAGTTCCCACTGCGGCAACAAAGGCATCGACTTGACCTTCTAGGGCATCCCAAATTTCTACTGCTGTCGTTTTGCGGTGGATGGCCGGATTCGCTGGATTCGAAAATTGGTTTGGCATGAAATATTCTGGGTTCTGTTCTAAGATGCTTTCGGCTTCCTTAATCGAGCCTCGCATGCCTTCCCTTGCTGGGGTCAACACCAATTGTGCCCCATACGATGATAGTAGGCTGGCTCGTTCCAAGCTCATGCCTTCAGGCATGACCAAAATGAGTTTATAGCCACGGACGGCAGCGACAAGAGCTAATCCAATGCCGGTGTTGCCACTTGTGGGCTCTACTATTGTACTGCCTGGTTTCAAGAGGCCCTGATTCTCGGCCTCATTAATCATATTCAAGCAAATGCGGTCTTTGACACTGCCGCCAGGATTATAGAATTCAGCTTTGCCATAAATCGTTCCCCCTTCAGGCGGAGAGAGACGATTCAATCGAACAAGTGGGGTGCCGCCAATGCCTTCGGTGATACCTTGCAGTAATTGTGAGTTCATGCACCACCACCCATGAAAAACAAAAATTCTAGTTTGTCATTTTCCTTAAGTGATGTGACCCCTAGATTTTCCTGATCAATCATGTCTGTATTCACTTCAACAGCAACTAATTGTGGATCAATATCCTTGGCCTTGAGGACATCCATGACCGTAGAAACATCTAGGTTTTCTACTTTACCATTTATGGTCAATTGCATGCATTGCTCCAACGTAAGTACCGAAAATCCCTAATCAAAAAAACGTAACAAACACTTATAAAGCGAGTCAAGAAAAGGAGGTGGTAGATCAATGTTTGAGCAGCAGCGGAACTAACTCTTTCGCGCGACCCTGAAACGACACATCCACGACCGACGAGTGGGGTGTTGGATCCAAATTCAATTCTACCACAAAGGCTCCATGATCTTTGGCGACAGGTGCAAATGAGGCTGCGGGATAGACGACTCCTGATGTGCCAATTATGAGCAGCAGGTCACATCGATTCAAAGCTGCATAACTCTGTTCAAGGTCTTTCGGTGCTAAAGCCTCACCAAACCAGACGATGTGAGGGCGCAAAAGACCACCGCACGTCGTGCATGTTGGTGGAAACAGGAGGGGCACATCACCATTTACGGTAATTTCGTGGCATTGCGTACAGCGAACTTTCCAGATATTCCCATGAATTTCTGAAAGGTTCTGCGTGCCAGCTGAACGATGGAGGCCATCGACATTTTGAGTAATCACCCAAAAGTCTGGAATCAAGGTCTCAAGTTTGACGAGGGCTTCATGTGCGGCATTCGGACGTTTGGTGGCAAGTAATTCCCGACGCCAGTTGTACCACTCCCAGACGAGTTGAGGGTCCCGGTCAAATGCTTCAGGTGAGGCCAGTTCTTCAGGACGAAAGTTTTTCCAAAGTCCCTCAGCCCCACGAAAAGTTGGCACTCCGCTGTCGGCTGAAATTCCTGCGCCGGTCAGTACTGTCACGGATTGAGCTTGCTGAATGCGATCTCGCACATCAAGGATGGTGAATTGGTTTGACATGATTGAGCGTTTTCGGAGGGCAGACAAATAGAGCTGTCCAACGTTTTTCGTCGAACATGAGTTGTAAGGAGATATTTTATAGATAATTCATGTTGAAGTAGAGTCAAGCAGGTGAGCACGTTATACTTGTAGAGTTGGGACTCGCACCTTTTCTCCTACACGTGTCACGATGGCGGGGGATCATGAAAAAAATCATTAAAATTGCATTGTGGGTTGTCTTGGGTGGCATGTTTATCATGGCAGGTGGGGCGAAGCTTATGGGGAATCATTCCCAGGTTGAACATTTTGCTCTATGGGGTTATCCCCTTTGGTTTTTATATGTGATCGGGTTTATTGAAGTGGCCGGAGGTATTTGCTTGTTTATGCCCAAAACGCAATTTTATGGGATTGTGGTATTGAGTCTTACCATGGTTGGCGCAGCGGTGACGCATTTGGTGGCCCACGAAATGAGCGCGTTTCCTGTTCCTCTTGTGCTTCTCGCCCTATTAGTCATGTTGGCTTGGACTATGCCAAAAGAGCGTAAGCAGAGCGGGGAGGACTAATTGTTGCCAGTGATGGTTATGAGCATTATTTGATTTTTCTGTATCGGGAAAGACTCTTCTCAAGGTTCCCATCATGAAGCATTTTGATTGGCTGTGGGTAGGAGTATTCGAGAGAGCAAGCCTTTGGGGACATGGAGATCAATGTTGATGAATGAGGTCTTGTTCATAATGACGAGATGTGCACGTAACCCAAATGAATCTGATGCATCGTTATGCTAGATGTTGTCCTCTATGAACCAGAAATTCCTCCGAATACGGGGAACATCATTCGCCTCTGTGCGAACACAGGCTTTGGGTTACATCTGATTCACCCGTTGGGCTTTGAATTAGATGACAAGCGAGCTCGTCGTGCTGGGTTGGATTATCACGAGCTAGCTCGGATGAAGGATTATCCGACATTGCAAGATTATTTTGATACACATCAGCCACCGCGTGTCTTTGCCATTACGACAAAAGGCGAAACGTTTTATCATGAAGTGGCTTTTCAGCCGGGTGATGCGCTGCTATTTGGTCCCGAAACACGAGGCTTGCCGGCACATATCTTAGAGTCGCTTCCGACAACGCAACGGTTACGCATACCCATGCAACCGAACTCTCGGAGCCTTAATTTAAATAATGCCGTGGCTGTGGTGGTGTACGAAGCTTGGCGGCAGCATTTGTTTGTTGAAGGACAATAAATATTCCATAGCCATGAACATTGGAGTCGCTTTCTCTCGTGCTAGATTTCTTTTTTAACGAAAAAGGGAATTCCTTGAGTAGGTCGTCAGAAAAGCATTGCAGTGCCGCATTAATGTTGATACCTTTGCGGATGTTCTCCCCCCTCATTAAATAGCGTTTCCCAATCAAAAAATCGGAGAGTACCTCGTGAAACATGAATATTTCCCTTTACGTTCTGTAAGGCTTCTTGTCTTTTGCTGTGGTGTGTTTCTCCTCTATGCGAGCCCAGCTAAAGCTGATTCAATTCGTTCTCTCACAGATTTGCTAAATAACGATTCCACAGAAACAAACACGGGGTTGTTCCGGGTCGTAGACGGTGAAGCCGATCATATGATTAACCAGTCTGAATTGAGTTCTTCGAAGGTCTCAGGGCATTTGCCTATGACCTCGTTATTCATTTTTCTGAACGATTCTCATTATGATATAGCCTCCTTCTCTTATGATCACCGTTCCAATGTTGTAGAACTGGGCCCAGACTCTGGTACCTCAGAGTCGTTGATGAATTTCATTGGAGCGTTAGCTTTTTAGGTGCGAGGTGGATTATTGAGAGGGAAGGCTCAGATCTTTTTCCACTATGGGTTTAGCTCGATTTCTGCAATGCGCACGACTCCTTGTAAGGTTTAAAATTAACGGGTTATCCTCCTTGATGATCTACTGAAATTCGCACGATCAACTGTCTGTTAAAGATAACGTGACTCAAAAGCCTGACTCCAAAAGGAGTCAGGCTTTTTCATTGTGAGCACAGAGCAAGGAGGTGAAGTTCTGGGGGGAAGCTTAGACGAACTATTTGTATGCGGGTGGCAAGAAGAAAGTCGAACAGCCCATTCGTTCCACATCTCGTCCAAGACGATACTAGGCGACTATGTTGACTAACCAAAACGCTTTATTCCCCTTCTCCATGGGGTTAGGGAATCGGAGGCGTCATCTTCTATTCGTACTCGAATGCTTTTCGTGACGAAAGACTAAGTTACCCACAAAAGGGGTATTCTTTGCCTAGTACTCTCAGTCTTTTCTTCTAGACATATCCTAATTTTACGCGTTTTGTTGAGGTTGCCGGCCATTAGTTTTCGGCATAAAACTTGAGAAGGTTTTCATAGATTCTTCTTCAATGACCTTGGCCTCGTTGTGTCTACGAGAATGACAAGATGACCAATTCGTTTAGCTTCTGGGAATTTTTGAGTCGTGATGTTGCCTTCTTTGGAGGGCCATCCAGCCCGATGCTGAGTTGGCTCGGGGTCTTGGGGATACTTTTCTTTTTTTTCTGGCACGTCAGAAAGTTAAAACAAGAGGTTTCTTCAGTTCAACGAGGTTTTGAACGGGTGTGTCCTAAGCTGATCGCCCTCGCCCAGGAACGTGGCGATGTTGATCGAGACCGATTCACGCATGGTTCTGATAAGTCGGCCCGCACTCAAGCCCGGCGGGGAGTTGACCCGTCCATGCGCAGTGATTGCCATGATCTACATGCGCTCGACGAGGAGATGAACAACGAGCCGCTGTTTCGGGGAGCCTGGGCTCAATATCGTACGACCCTGATTCTGGAGCACGTGCCGTGGTTTATGGAGCCTCGGTTGTTTAGTACTAGGCGTGCGGAGGATGTGTTGACTCAAGAAGTGCTCATGCGCAATCGAATTAATTTTTCCTTTTATCATCAATTTCCTTCATTGGTGACAAGCCTGGGGTTATTATTGACCTTTCTCGCGTTGTTTGTTGGATTAGGAAAGTTACATGCGGAGGGGAGTGAAATTGTCGGTATTCAAGGACTCATTAACGGATTAGCTGGGAAATTCTTGACGTCAATTGTCGGACTGATGGTCGCGAATGTGTTTACCTTTATTGAGAGGCCCATGGTGTCTCGATTAATGCAGGCTCACCATACTTTTCTTGGATTAATCGATCAACTCTTTCCCCGAAAATCCATGGAACAGATGTTGGAACAACTGACCTCACTAGAAACACAATCTCAAAGTGATCAAGCGATTGCTGGGGGAAGCCGTCCCATTATTGGTGGAGAGTGGGGAATGGCGGGGCTTACTGGGCCTATCGCAAGCTTAACCTCGAGTATTCAATCCCTGACCAAATTGCAAGAGGCTACACATAACGAAACACGACGCACGATGGAGAACGCACCAGGTGCCATGAGGGATGATCTTCAGGATTCCCTCGACGAATTAACGGAAACGATTCATGTACTCACCAAGGCACTCAAAGAGGCACCACCGCCTCCTCCATCGTTAGAGCCAATTTCCAATCAGCGTCCCCTTTTATGGAAAGCTCCAGCTGACGTTCCAAGATTGTCCGATGATCATTCTTCCCAGAAATCCCAATCGTGGCCGCGGTGGCCTCGACTATCTAAATCACGGCGTGCCGGATGAAATTCCCAATGAATCAGGGAACGCTCTCCTCTCCGGCGACTCATGGTTTGACTGATCTGATGACGTCGCTCGTCATGGTTTTCATCCTGTTGTTTGTGGCCTTTATCACGCAGACCTCATCTGAAGCACAGTCGGCACTGCAAGAACATAAACATGATGTGCAAAGCGCGTTGAAGGATCACCTGTCGCGTTTAGGGCTTTCGCTGGATGCCGATCCTCGCGATCCTCTCACTCTCATGATTGTGGTCCCAGCGAACCTGCTGACGTTTGAATTTGGCCAAAGTAGACTGTCCGCCAAAGCCAATACGTTTTTAGAGGCGGCGATGCCGTTCTATGCCTCAGCCGTCTGCGGCCCCTTGCGACAGACAATCGATTCCCTCGCCATTCAAGGCCATACTGACGATCGCGGAGGGGATGCCTATAATTTGCAATTGAGTCAGGAACGATCATTGGCTGTGATGGTGAAGGGGCTTGAGGTCATTCGGGACCGATCGCCCTCTGCTTACCAATGCTTTCAAGAGATGACCTCAGCCTCTGGCCGTGGCCGGCAAGAGTTAATCTATGATGTGAATCATCAAGTGAATCGTGAGGAAAGTCGCCGCGTGATCTTTAAGATTCGCCTCCGTTCTACTGAGCAACGTCACGCAGTTGAGAGATTGCTCTCAGTCAAGGGTACAATGCCTAACGAGAAGCGGATATTCCTGGAATTAGAATGACCTCACCGCCCTTAACATAATCTGTCCGTTTTTACATCTCCTAAGATCTATCTATCTGTCCTCTTTGTTGTTCCTCGCTGATGTTCGAGAAACTCCTTCTCTCTCAATTCATCATATGAAGAGTGAGATGACTGTCAGGAGACTTTCAGAATATTGAATTCAACTATGGATAGTTTTAAGAATTCAAAATTCTCTTGGTAGAATGATTTGGTAATTTTTCTCTCAAAAAGGAGGACTGCATGTCTATCAAATCTGTTATTTTCACGTCTCTTTGCCTCATGTTGCTTGCATCATTCGTGATGGCCGATGATGGAACGCATCATGATCAATCGGATATGCAGGCTGTGGTGGAAGTTTACACGAAGTTGGCAACGCCCGGTGCTCAGCACAAGTTGCTTGAGAGCATGGTTGGTACCTGGAACACGAAGACCAAGTCTTGGATGGATCCTACTCAACCTCCTATGGAATCGGACGGATCCTGCGAACATAAGATGTTATTGGACGGACGATTTCTTCGTCAGGTGTGCACAGGCGACATGATGGGGCAGCCGTTCACCGGGATCGGGCTGAACGGGTACGATAACCACACACACAAATATGTCTCGACTTGGATGGATTCGATGGGCACTGGCATCTATCTTTTTGAAGGAACCGCGAGCGCAGATGGAAAAACGATCACACAGCTAAGTAGCTACGATGATCCTATGGAAGGGCACATGAAGCTGCGAGCTGTGACCACGATTGTCGATGAGAATTCCCATGTTTTTGAGATGTTCAGTACTGGTAAGAGTGGGAAAGAAACACGAATGATGGAAATCACGTATACCCGGAAATCTTGATTGAGAGAGGTCTTCTAGATTTCAGGTAAGTCTTCGGTCCTATGAGATTTGAGATAATAATTCCGAAAACCCTAAGCCGGTAGTTAACTCTCGCAGTCTCTTCAAGTTCGGGGGTAGTTTCACGTTCGTTCTATGAAATTCTCGACGGACGGGATAGTGCTTGCGGAGTTTATCGAATAGGGCTGGCCGTTCTTCTAAAGGAGAGGTGAGAAGACTTTTCAGTCGGCGATGATCGGCTTCCACATCATATATCTGGGTGATCATTCTTTGTAGTTGCTCTCCATCGGAATGTTGCTGGATGTTCATTTCGATCGATGGAACTGTAGGTAGAGGAAGCGTTTGCTCTGGATCCCACGTGGGTGCCACGTGTAGATGTTTACAGAGGGCAGAATAAATCATGAAGGTCCCATTGGCCTTTCCATCAAGCGAATGTCCAGCAATATGGGAAGTGCCCAATGTGACCGCTTGAAAGAGGTCCCAATTGATAGTTGGTTCGTTTTCCCACACATCAATGATAGTGGGACCTATCCTCTTATTGGTAATTGCATGTTGTAATGCATCTGTATCGACGACTTCACCTCGAGCTGCATTAATGAAGATACTCGTGGGCTTTACCCATTTAAACGTGTGTTCGTTCAGTAAATGAGATGTCGGATAGGGGCCGTCCTTAGTGAGGGGCGTATGCAATGTCACCACATCACAGCCAAGGGTTTCTTGCAGCGAACAGTGATCGATTTCCTCAATGTCTGCTAAAGGTGGATCATGAAGAACCGGAAGCATGCCTAGGACTTCAGCTTTTTGTTTGACCAATTTCCCAATATTCCCCACGCCAACAATGCCGAGAGTTTTTCCTTCTAAGTCAATCCCTTTTTCTTTGTTCATCCACAGCAATGATGCCATGACGTATTCCGCCACTGAATTGGCATTGGACCCTGCTGCTGAGGCGAAGCCTACATTCTTGGATCTGAGATATTCCGTGTCCATGTGATCGGTTCCTGCTGATGCGGAGCCCACAAATTCAACGGGGGTGTTTTTCAATAACGCTTCATTGACTTGTGTGATGGATCGGATCAGTAAGATGTTTGTGTTGTTCAGATCAGCCGATTTAATTGATCGTCCTGGCAAAATCGTCAGGTCTCCCAGACCGCTAAAGGCTTCTTGTATATAGGGGATATTTTCTCCGGCGACAATATTGAGTCTCTTCTTCATCTTGTCTTGGCCAGCCTTTTCTTGTGAGATGAGCGATATCTAATCTGTTACTTATAGTAACATGACACTTCTAGGCAGTCTTTCCTATCAATGGGATCTCATTGCATTCTTTATTTGGTTTTGATATTGCTGTTCGAAGGGTAAGAATCTATCGTTTTTGATCGTTCACTTTTGTCCGGGCAAGGAAATTATCATGGGTAAACGCAGTAAAAGTCACCAATCTAAGAGTCCTGAAAGTACTTCTGAATCTTCGAGTCATCTTTCGACTGGTAGTCCTAAAGCCACACCCGCACTAGACATGGCTCTTCTTTTCCTCGCAGGGATTGGCGTTCTTCTCACGACTTACCTGACCTACGTTGCCTGGTTCGAGGCTCACCCGGCTTTTTGCAGTGAGGGGTCAGGTTGTGATTTGGTTCAAGCCAGTCGATGGGCGACATTTCTTGGGATGCCCATGGCATTTTGGGGTTTGCTGACGTACGTCATGCTTGCTTGGTTGATCTGGCGGGCCAAACGAAAACCTGCTAGTTGGACAATGGTTCTGTTCGTGGCAGTGTCTGGGTTTGCTATTAGTGCGTATCTTACTGTTGTGTCAGTGCTGGAGATCGAGGCGACTTGCCCCTATTGCCTTGCCTCATTCGGCATCATCACAACACTCATGATTCTGACGTTGGTGCGACAACCACCAAATTGGTCAACGTCGTTGAAAGAAGCACTGGTCATTGCTGTGATCCTGATTGGTGGCTTGCATTTGCATTATAGTGGTGTGTTTGATGCCGCAGCCGGCCCAGAAGACCCACAACTTCAAGCCTTGGCGATCCACTTGGCTGACAAAGGTGTCAAGTTCTATGGTGCCTATTGGTGCCCTCGATGCCAAGAACAGAAAGCCATGTTTGAAGCCTCCGCAGAGCGCTTGCCATATATTGAATGTAGTTCTGGAGGACGAGGTAGTGCTCTCACCAAAGCTTGTGCAGCAGAGAAGGTCAAGAGCTATCCAACTTGGATCATAGGCGAACGACGTTTGACAGGTCTTCAAACGCCTCGTTCCTTGGCGGCTGCAACGAGTTTTGGCTGGAAGGATTAAATGTCACCACATAATGTAACTGTGAAATGGTTTTTGCCCGCCCCTAAAATTTAGAAGGGTCCAATCTATAGCCCTTGTGGCTTGTGTCTGGAGGTCCCTCCTCGATGTACTCTCGGCTTTGATCCAGCTCTTGACTCTCGCCGTAGATTCGATTGCGAGTCTCTGTAATATTTCTTCAAGAAATTTGACTGCATAGCATAAGGTATTGATTGGGGTGTTTCCGAGGAGAACACTCTCAGTCTACATCGGAAATGAATGGTATCTCCAATGAAGAAATCGCGCTGTTGTCTGGCGTGATTATTTTTTATACATGACTGTTGGTTTGTCAGTTTTATCCATGTGACCTATTATTCTTTCAGTAAAAAGTCATGAACAGATTATTTCAGATTTTCCCCTGCTTATTCCTTTCTCTCTGTCTCGTTACACCAGCCTGTGGGGAAGAATTCGAATGGACGTCAGTGGGTATCCGAGGAGGGGTGAACTTCAAAGATGCGGGGTTGCCTCCTGGAGAGAAAGAGGACTTCGAACAATTTGATGTCGTAGCGACCCTTGGGTTTCCAGGAGCATGGGAGGCCCCTTGGGGTTGGAGCACTCGGTATCAGATGACGACGTCTGGCGGTGCGTTGAGAGGAAATGGGGATGCTGGGTTTATTGGCACGATGACTGTAGGGGCTGCCATTACCAAAATGCCTTGGCGTACAACTCTTGATTTTGGATTAGGAGGGGCGTTGCTCAGCAAATGGAAATTCGGTCGACAAAATGTGGGAGGCCCTTTTCAATTTATTGCCCATGGCGGATGGCTTTTTCATCTTCCAGGGAATTTTTTGGCTGGTTACCGCTTTCATCATATGTCTGATGGAACGATCTACGGGAATAATCGAGGCGTTGATTTGCACATGCTGGAGTTACGCTATCCCTTTAGCACTCTCTGATAAATCGCATGCGATTGACGGCATGCTGGTTATGAGCAATTATTCATCCTTGGTGCTGCCCTGGTTGTATCAAGCAAGGAATCTGGCCAAGGTGCCGAAAGGAAGGAGTATTGACAAAAACTCATCATAACGTGGAGAAAGTCTGGTGCGACTCCAACGACGTGTTTTCCTACTTCTTCTTTCGTGTTTCCTTTCCGTGATCCTTATTCCTCTCGATCTTTGGGCGAGTCCGACTTTTTTGAATCGGCAAGCCTACCCGCTGCAAATTGGTTTAACGGAAATTGGTCGATTCCAGGAGAATGACTTAAAGACCTTTGAGGTCTGGACACAATGGAACAATTCTTCCAATGACAGAATTGTTGTCAAAATTACCTTTACGTTTTTTGACAAAGATTCGGCTGACTCGAAATTGGGAGAAGATGGGAAGGATGATTCGCTTATGGCCGTGACTCAGACCGTCACGATTCCTGAACAAGTCAGTAGCTGGGGGAAGTACTTTCAAGTAACCGCCATTGGGCACAAACTGAATCAAGGCTTTGATCACCCCGCAGAAGGTGCGGGGTTGGAACTCTATATCGACGCACAAATCATATCAGTACAGCACCTCACGCGCGAGTAATACCTTCCTGCTGTGTTCTCATCACGTTCTCTTTTTTCCTGCGATCCACATCCTCTCTTGAAGTGAACTCTGCATAGTACCGCAAAAGGGGTATTGTCATGTTCTCGAATCAGGAGGTATTGGAAGATAGTCATGCAATAGAGTCAAACGACGATTAAAGAAATTCAATAAACACGAGGTAATCTGGTGCGGTCCCGATTACGTGTGCTCCTATTCCTTCATCTCGCCATCCTACTCATTGGTCTGTTGGCTGCTTCTGTCTGGGCTGGACCGACCTTTATGAATCGACAAGCCTACCCTCAGAAACTTGGCTTAACGGAAGTCGGTCGGTTTCAAAATAATGACTTAAAAACCTTTGAAGTTTTGACGCAATGGAACAACCCCTCCAATGACAAAATTGTCATTAAAGTTACCTTCACGTTTTTTGATAAAGATTCAGAAGACTCGCAGCTAGGAGAAGATGGGAAGGATGATACCCTCATGGTCGTGACGGAGACCATGATCATTCCTGAACTGGTGAGTAATTGGGGAAAATCCTTTCAACTCACCGCGATCGGACACAAATTGAACCAAGGGTTTGATCATGCTGAAGAGGGCGCGGGGTTGGAATTGTACCTTGATGCTCAAATTATCTCTATCCAACATCTTCCATCTCAATAAGGTCTCAAGGCCTTCTCGTATTTTTCTCGTTTAGGCAGGATCGTGACACCTTGCATCATTTTGCTTGAAATTAGTCCAATTCATAGGTTTTTCTTCTCTTCTTCACCATCGTCGTCTTGTTTCGATGGCATCACCATCATTCGAATCTGAATGGTCACAATGGTTGTCGACGTGAAAGCAGCTCTTGACTGGTATGGGAAAGCCTGAGGATTTTCACCTGCGTTCATGAATGGAATGTGCCTGAAGTCAGTGAGATGCCTTGGGATAATATGGAATGGTGGTTGTCTGATTCGGATAGTCATAGGATTGTTTTGAGTGTTCCGATGTCACCAACAGTACAGGGGGAAAAGGGCGTAAAAGATGTGGCTATTGCTCAAGGCTTGACGTATACGGGCAAGAGGAAGTGACCGTGATAGTTTGTTCCTGAGCGCTCACCATGAACCTCTAGTTCCCAGAATGTAGCAGGCCGTTCGTTGGGAGTGCTGGTGAGATCTTTATTTTCTGGGAGATTCCATGAGGATCGGAGTTCCCCTATCTCGTTGACGAGTTCCCCTCGAATGGTTTGAACATCGCGATAGATCTGATAATAGACAACGATTGATTCTAGTTTTTGACCCCCTTCTCTTTCCCGAATCTCATAGGCTTCTTCAATGCACCGAAGAGTCATTTTTACGGTGCTGAGATCTTCTGGTAATCGCTCGATGGTGAGACGCATTGTCTCACCTAATAAAAATGGGAAATCACGAAAGCTGATGCGGCCATTGCCGAATGTCCAGTACTGCCTCAAATTTCTGAGAAGATAACTGCCAACACCAAAGGCAATAATGACATCAAAAAGTCCTGTCAGGATTTGCCAAAACAACCCGCCAGAACCCGAGATAAGCGCGATCCAATTAAATGGCGCAAGAAACGCCGCAAAGACCAGTCCGGCGATGACGCTGTTGAAGACTTCTTTGAAGGTATGATCGATGATCCCCGCGGCTTGCCAAGGATAATCCCAGAGCCATGGCTTGTCAGGAAGTTGTTGCTGCCCATGAGAACGATTCCACTGGCGATGCAGGCCTTTTGTTCCATGAACCATGAGCCAGATTCCACACGCCACAAACAGCCCTCCACAAATACCAATGACCCAGAGCGGAGCATGAATCGAGGATTTGGGGTAATCCATCCATCCTATCCCAGTAGCAAAAATGGGTGAGCCTAGCATGAGGAAGACGGTACCAACGAGAATCGCCGGCTAGCCGTGAATCGTGGTGGAGCTTAAGGGTTTGTGGTTTTTCAGGGCTATGCGCTCAGCTGGGGGTTGGAGAGTAGGGGCATGGTTGTTCGTGTTACGGTCATCAATGTTTCGGTTGGTGAGAGTCTCAGTGTATTTTTCGGTTGCCCTTCTCAATTTATTGATCAGACGAGAGTTGCCGCGTTTCGTCTCAGCAAGAATCAATGAAACCTCAAGATATAATGCGCAACTCTTATAAGCTTATATGTGCCCACAGATTTTTGAGTATTCAGGAGCGGGCTGTTCTGCTTAACCCTGTTCTGTTTAAGGGGTTCTTGATTGTTGCCGGGTTTCGCCCCGCTGGTGGAGCAATTAATTGCATTTACTCCTTGAATTCAAGCGGAGGTGATAAAGATGGATTTATTTCCGGGCAAGTCTTTGAATTGTCCGGTCCTATTTATCTAGAAGATTCAATGAATGCAGCGAAGACTGCGGCTGAACATGAGGTGATTATCACCTCTTGGAAATCATTCGAAGAGCATGAACGATCTTATGCGGACGAAGTGTTTAATGAAACTTTTCGGCAGTGGCCGACATGTGGCACGACTCAATGGAATGAGGGTAAGACATGTTCCGCAAGCTGAAGCCAACGAGTCATAATGGATAAGAGTATAGAGTGCTACCTCCTTATATCCCTTGCCATGCACATATCCATACGGCCTCTGTGAGTCATGTCTCCCTGTTTGTCATACCCGCAGGCTGTGGCGGGTATCCATCTGGAAATTTTCTGGAAAAATTCTTGCCAAAAACTAGCAGGAATGACTGAGGAACGGTAGGGTTGTTGGCTTGGGGGAATTTTGTTCTACGCTAAAGTAGGATGTGCCCTTATTTGTTCCTCCAGCACTTTCTGTATGTCTTTTCATGACTGAAGCGACAAGGATTACTACGCCTTTTTAAATTAGGTGCGTATTAGGATTTTAACTGGTCTGTGATCAGGCTTACATTGGGAACGACCACGCGCCCAGGAACGACCAAGAGTGTAGGGGGAAGTAGAGAAAGAATAGGAATGATGGAAAATTTAAACGCAAGCTGCTGAGAATGAGTAACGAAGTGAAGCATCGACTTGGGAAAACAATGAAAAGGTTTATAGATATGTCAAAACGAAATTTCAGTATGATGCGATCTAGCTTTTCAATATTCTGGTAAAGGATTATGCGAGAAGACCGATAGAGCATTTCAATGAAATACAGCTTGAAATAGTCTCAGTGTCGATTGACCCACAAGGGCTATTGGTCATTCAACTTGGATTCATAAACGTACTGTTGGGAGAAATGATTATGATGAGAATTGTTATGATCAGAACGATCGTTATCTTAGCTATAAGTCTGAGCATTTTTCCATCGGCGGTATATGCGTTAGGAGATGATCCAGCATTAGTCAATACACATGGCATACCAGATTTTGCAGCTATTCCAACAATCGTTTCAACGAAAAGTGGCAATTGGTTTGATGCCTCGACTTGGGTTGAAACACGAATACCTGGGATTAATGATGTTGTTAAGATAGCGGAAGGGCATGTGGTGGTTTATAAAGGCATCAACAACAATGCCTTGTCCTCTCTGGGTATTAAAGGAACACTGACATTTGATACAGCGGCTAACAGTCGAATCAAGGTTGGTACCATTTTGGTGTATCGTGAAGGAACATTGAATGTAGGAACTCAATTAAACCCAATCCTAGAAAATGCCAACGTTGAAATAATTATTGCAGACAAACCGCTTGTCACTTCCCTTCCAGCTCCTGCCACAGAAGCGTATGACCCGTTGCAGTACGGAACTGGCATCGTTGGGTTTGGCGAAGTGAATTTCCATGGAAAAGCAATGCCAGCCACGTGGTTGCGGCTTCTAGTTGAGCCTTTAGCCGGACATACGACGTTAGTGACTTCTGGAATTCCTACAGACTGGAACGTGGGGGATACAATCATTTTACCAGGAACGAAAAACGAGCCGATCATACGTAAATACTCAAAAGACCCAACTACTCCTATGATTTATGAATTAGAAGAACTTTCTATTTCAAGTATTTCAGGGAATGTCATTACATTGGGTCAACCGTTGCAGTATGACCACTTAGGCGCTCGTGATAGCGATGAGAATGTACTGGCTTTGCCTCACGTCGGTAACGTGACGAGAAATATTACTATCCGTTCAGAAGATATTACTGGAACGAGAGGTCATATTTTATTTACAGATCGCGCGAAAGTTGATTTTAGATATGTTGCGATGCTTGGACTGGGCCGTACTCTGGCGGCGCCTGTAGATAATACTATTATGGTTGACGGGGTCGTCACGCATGTTGGTACCAATCAAATCGGTCGGTACCCTATCCATATGCATCACCACATGGGACCATTAAATCCTACCAATGAAGGATACCAGTTTGTTATTGCAGGAACGTCAGTAGACGACGGAGCAAAATGGGGTATCGCTGTACATAATTCGCACTTTGGTCTTATTCATAATAACGATGTCTATGACGTTGATGGCGCGAGCATCGTCACGGAAGAAGGCAACGAACGGGGAAATGTTTTTAGCAATAATTTTGCTGTGAAAGTCGGGGCTCCTATTAAAAGCTGGTATAACCCTACGTATGGCGGCGTTGGTGGATTAAATCGCCCCCCATTGAATTTTGCTGACTTTGCGTATGAAGGTTCGGCTTTTTGGTTTACGGGTAACGATAATGTCGTGACAGGTAACGTGGCGGCTAACGCTTCTTTTGCCGGGATTATGTATAACGCCAGATCTAGCGGATTTGCTCCTAACCGTCCATTAGTTCCTAATTTTCGTGGCGCTGAAATTGGTCAGTTATCTCAATGGACTAACTATGCTCCTCGCACACCAGCTCCAGAAGTCTTACTTGCAAACAACAACGAAGCCTATGCCAGTGCTGTAGGAATGTGGGTTGGTTTTGCGAATAAGGTCGGCACCATTAGCAATACCTTGATCTGGAATGTGAAGCAATACGGACTGTACTCGCAGAGAAACGCATCTGCTAATTATGATGGTCTCACTATTATCACGGATCAAGGTATTTCAAATGATAATTACAGAGGCGTTCAAAGCGTCGGCATAAATGTCGGTCAGCCAACTTACCAAACAGGTAACGTGACTTTCACCAACGTAAGAGTTGAAGGGTTCACGTTAGGCATTGATTTACCTACGACGGTTACTACAGGTTCTACTGACGATAGTAACAGAGTGACTTCCATAACGAATGGCTATCTCAGAAATTACGTTAACGTTAGAGATTCATCACCACGCCAAAACAACAAAGCATCGATACTAGATAATATAACGTTCTTATTGAATGACGGACCTAATGATAAGCTATTTTCGAGTACTTCAGCGTCTATTATTACTAAGTTCGAACGGCCTTGGAGGAACAGAGGCATACTA
>JAJDBS010000160.1 GCA_029261235.1 Nitrospirales bacterium | reverse complement strand
AGTCGGGGAGAAAGTTTAGCGGACACGGCTAAAGTTCTCTCGCGTTACGTGGATGGGTTGGTTGTGCGAACGTTTGACCAATCAGCATTGGAGGAATGGGCTCAGCACACCTCGATTCCAGTGATCAATGGCCTGACTGATCATTGCCATCCCTGCCAAGCACTCGCAGACCTTCTCACGATCGTCGAAAAAAAGGGTCGCGCAAAAGGATTAAAGTTAGCCTACATAGGGGATGGCAATAATATCACGCATTCCCTACTGGAGGTTGGAGCCAAGGTGGGCATGCATGTATCCATAGGATGTCCTCCTGGGTATGAACCTGATAGCGCCATTGTGCAGCAGGCTAGAGCCGAAGGCGCTCTTACTGGAGCCAAGATTGAAATCACACATGATCCAATCTTGGCAGTAAAAGATGCCGATGCCGTATACACCGACGTGTGGATCAGCATGGGACAAGAAGACGAACATCAACCTCGCATGGCAGCATTTTCACCCTACCAAGTGAACGGTCGGTTAATGAAACAGGCCAAGCCGGGAGCAGTCGTCCTGCATTGTCTGCCAGCCCATCGAGGCGAAGAAATTACCGCAGAAGTCTTAGATGGACCTCAATCCGTCGTCCTAGACCAGGCGGAAAATCGCCTACATATACAAAAAGCCATCTTACTTGAGTGGCTGGGAAAATAGGACTCATGAAACCTCGTTCAACTTCAGGTCGTTCCAGCATAAAAACCCGTGCAACACGTTCAACAAGACCAAAAATCGTCTTGGCGTACTCTGGAGGTTTGGATACCTCAATTATTCTACATTGGCTCAAAGAGGAAAAAGGGTGTGATGTCATCGCATTTTGTGCAGACTTAGGACAAGGGGAAGACCTCTCGGCCATCAAAAAAAAGGCGCTTCAAGTGGGCGCGGTCAAAGCATACGTTGAAGACCTCAGAGAAGAATTTGTGTCAAATTATGTGTTCCCTATGCTTCGTGGAAATGCCGTGTATGAAAGCTCCTACCTTTTGGGAACATCAATCGCCCGACCCCTCATCGCCAAACGGCAAGTAGAACTGGCCAAACAAGAAAATGCTCGCTTCCTCAGCCATGGTGCCACAGGAAAGGGGAATGACCAGGTCCGCTTTGAACTCACGTTTGCCGCCCTCGCACCGAACGTTCAAGTCATTGCCCCCTGGAGGGAATGGTCTATGGCTTCTCGACAGGATCTTATTGATTACGCTCAGCAACACCGCATTCCCATCACCGTGACCAAAGCGAAACCGTACAGCATGGATGCCAACTTGCTTCACATTAGCTATGAAGGTGGTGTGCTGGAAGACCCCTGGGTGTCTCCGCCCAAAGAAATGTTCCAGATGACAGTCTCTCCACAGGATGCCCCCTCGACACCGCAAACACTCACGCTTCAATTCAAGAAGGGCAATCCCATTGCTATTAATGATAAAGCCCTAAGCCCAGCAAAGTTACTGCATAGGCTTAACCAACTTGGAGGGAAACACGGGGTCGGTCGAGTCGATTTGGTGGAGAATCGCTTTGTAGGACTTAAATCTCGTGGAGTATACGAAACACCTGGCGGAACAATTCTTCATATCGCTCGACGTGCATTGGAGTCACTGACCCTTGATCGAGAGGTTGTTCACCTCAGAGATAGTCTCATGCCTCGCTATGCAGAAATTATCTATAATGGTTTTTGGTTTTCTCCAGAGCGCCTCATGCTGCAAGCAGCCATTGACCAAGCTCAACAAGACGTCACAGGAACAGTACGGCTCCAACTGTACAAAGGAAATTGCACCGTGACCGGTCGAAAATCTGCTCGGTCACTCTACCAAGAACATCTCGCTACATTTGAACAAGGCTCAGGGTACGACCAACAAGATGCTGGTGGCTTTATTCGGCTGAATGCTTTACGGTTATCAACTCGAACATCCGTCCATAAAACTAAGGGATAGATCTATCCCCTGAACCTGCAACATCTCCTTTAGATGAAGACTTCTCAACCAAAATCACCAAATAAAAATCCACCGCGTTCACAACGCAAAGTCACCAAAAATTCAGGCAAGCCAAAACTCTGGGGTGGGCGCTTTCAGGGTGAAACAGACGCTCTCGTCGAGTCATTTACAGCGTCGATTGGTTTTGATTGTCGCCTTTACGAATACGACATTGAAGGAAGTGTCGCCCATTGTAAAACCTTACAGCAAGCCAAAGTACTTACTGCCAAGGAAAGTCAGACCATTATCAAAGGTCTTCACCACATTAGAGAAGATATACAGGCCGGTCGTCATCAATGGAAGATCGAAGACGAAGATGTGCATATGAGCATCGAGCGAAAGCTCACCCAGCTTATTGGTCCGCTCGGCGGAAAGCTCCACACGGGTCGAAGCAGAAATGACCAAATTACACTAGATCTGCGCCTCTTTCTCCGGGATGCCCTCCAACATTTGCAGCAGGACCTGTGTCGACTCCAACAATCTCTTGTGACGCTCGCCGAACGGTACAAAAATGTCATGATGCCGGGCTATACCCATTTGCAGCGAGCACAACCAGTGCTATTTGCCCATCATGCGCTGGCTTATGTTGAAATGGTGGAACGAGACAAAGGCCGACTCCATGACGCCTTAGTCCGAATCAACGTCATGCCCTTAGGATCCGGAGCGCTGGCTGGAACCAACTACCCCATTGATCGTCACTACACAGCGGCTTTATTGAAATTTCCAAAGATTACCCAGAATAGCTTGGATGCAGTATCCGATCGCGATTATGTCATCGAAGTCCTGAGTGGGTCGGCCATTCTCATGATGCACCTCTCGCGTTTGAGCGAAGAACTCATCTTGTGGTCTTCACAAGAATTTCAGTTTATCGATCTTCCCGATGGGTTTTGCACCGGCAGCAGTATGATGCCTCAGAAAAAAAATCCAGACATCCCTGAACTTATTCGAGGAAAAACTGGGCGAGTGTATGGCCATTTATTTGGCCTCCTGACAACGGTGAAAGGGTTGCCCCTCAGCTATAACCGAGACTTGCAAGAAGATAAAGAACCGCTATTTGACACAATAGATACCGTGACCACCTCGGTGAAAATCTATGCAGAACTCCTGGCTCAACTGACCGTTCGCCCCGAATCAATGAACAAAGCTGTATCCGAGGGATTTCTCCTCGCAACGGAATTAGCAGACTACCTCGTGATGCGAGGAGTCCCCTTTCGGGAATCGCATCATATTGTTGGAAAATTGGTTGGGGAATGTTTAGCCAAAGGCAAGGATCTTCTTGATCTCACCCAACAAGATTTATTTCAGGCTTCCTCTTCTTTTGACAAGAAAGCGCTGAACGTCCTCACTCCAAAAGCAGCCATCAACCAAAAGAATGTCGTTGGAGGAACAGCCACAACTGAAGTGACTGGACAAATCAAAGCTTGGAAGAAAAAGCTAGGATCTCAATCAAAGACGTTGAGCAAGAAATAGCTAGCACCATGAATTTCTGGTCGCTAAGATATTCCTGTTTTTTTCAGAAAATTGGTGGCTTCATCGTTCTATCGGTTCTAACCGGATGTGGCGCTGTTGGTTCGCCTATTGCTCCAGAAGATGTGGGTATTGAAGCAAAGGTGAGAAAGCAACAGCAAGACAAAGCTCCCCCAGAAAGCACGCTTTTAGAAGACGGGACCACATCGGTGGAGGAAGAAACCGTTGAACTTCCAGCTTTCTACCCTATAGGTACACGATAAACCACCCACGATATCCCATAGATTTGTTCATGATAGGTCTGACAGGGTAGAATCTAACCCTTTGATTTGGCTTTAGCTCTACTTGTTGGTGAAGGAATATAGATATGCAAACCAAGGAATCCCTTAGTCAATCACGACCCAAGCTCCTCTTGTTGGATCCTTACCCGCGCGATAACCCTTATCATATGACGGCAAGTGAACGGCGATCCATCTGGTTCCCCAAACTTTCTTTGCCAGTCATCGCCGCGTACACACCTGCATCCTGGGATATTGAACTGGTCGACGAAGCCGCTAACGACATTAATTTTGAAACGCCCTGTGAT